>CALYVE010000006.1 GCA_945492935.1 uncultured Lachnospiraceae bacterium | reverse complement strand
TCGATTTTATAGTACGAATATGAAGGGAGAAATGATACTATTTGTGCAAAGGCAAATGACCTTGGCCCAGATAAAAGTATTATAGGAGGTAATATAATATGAAAAAAGGAATGATTGCAGTCGGTATCTTCTGTCTGATGTTAAGCGGCTGTGGAAAAAAGAAAGACGTATCGGATGATTTTGTGAATGTTCAAGGGGATGAAGGTTCAATATCGGATAATGAGGATAATGAGGATTTTGATGATAATTTGTCTGTTGTCGGAATTACACATGTAAATTATACGGTTGAAGGCAGGGAAACAGGTGTAAATCTCAAGGTTGATGCTGATGTTGATACAGTATTACCCGACAATGTTCAGGTGTATGAAGTGGAAAAGGTTCATGTGTCCGATGATTATTTAAAGCAGCTTGCAAGCAATGTTTTTGATTATGGAGAATATGAAATATTGCAGCTTGAAAATTCTTATTCGGCAGCAGAACAGCTGGCTTGGCTTGAAACGATGGAGACGGAACTTGCGCAGATGGCAAAAGAACATAACAAAGCATATGAAGTATCGCCAAAGTATAAGCGAATAGATTTTTTCCTTGATGAAGATGATGCGGGCGTTGTCTATGATTTCGAGGACGGACAGGTCATTTATGAAAATGTGGAGGAGGACATGAGGAAGGGGCTTATCCAAGGAAAAATAAATGATGAAACCTTTGAGCTATATTATTACGGACAGGACCTTAGCGCGAATTATGGACCTTATGGCTTTTCTGAGGGCATTTGTTTGTATCCGGTAAAAGGGATTTCATTTAAGGCCGGATGCGAACGGCTTGTGTCGCCGGAGGATGTCAAAGTAACTGAAAACGCATGTGATTATCATGAGGCAGTCGTTGCAGCGCAGGATATGGTAGAAAAACTCGGTTTTGTGAATTATGAGATGGCAGACAGTTATGTATTGATGGAGGATGAGGAGCAAACCGGCGTAATTATCGATGGATCTTTAAATAACGGAATGGGCGGTGTTTCTGTTCCAAATGGATACCGCTTTGCATTTACGCCCAATATGGATGGCAGGGGAATCGGATATTATCATTTTACATCGATTGCAACGCTCGATTATATTGATTCTTCGGCTACATTAATTAACGATTCTACGGCTACATTAATTAACAAAGACAAAATATCCGTTCAACCGTCTGTTGTTGTAGATGTCGATGATACAGGTATCATTCGTGTATACATGGAAGGTATGGTTGACGTTAAGCAAAGCATTTCTTCTGACACAAAGCTTATGAGCTTCGAGCAGGCAGATGCCATTGCAAAAAAGACATTTGAGGAAATCTACACAGTAAATGCACAAGTTTCACAAATTCGTTTGGAATATGTTGTCGTAAAATATGAGAATCAATATGCACTTGTTCCGGCATGGGTATATTATCGTCAGGATTACGGCGGAGAAGCGATGACGCTTTTTGCAATCAACGCATTGGACGGAACACCGATTCATTTCACATACAATTTCGGCAGTTTGTAAAACTCTGACATAAAAAGCATATTAAGAAAGCATACGAGAAAAGGGCCGCTACAATAAAGTAGCAGCCCTTCTTTCAATTGCTGATATATTAAATATTGAAAATATCACTAAATACCTTTAATGCGCCGTCTGTCTCATGAGCAAGTACCTTCTTGGCAAGTACCTTACCAAGCTGTACACCCTCCTGGTCGAAGCTGTTGATGTTCCAAAGGAAGCCCTGGAACATAATTTTGTTTTCAAAGTGTGCAAGAAGTGCACCAAGTGCTTCCGGATTGAGCTGGTCACCGATGATAATGCTGGATGGACGACCGCCTTTGAAGCTCTTATTACTGTTTTCGTCATCCTTGCCGCAAGCAAAAGCTACGATTTGTGCGGCTACGTTCGCACAGAGCTTCTGCTGGCTTGTGCTGCCCTGAATATCAACATCTGTACCAATTTGGCTATTTTTAAAACCGATGAACTGAAGCGGAACAATATCGGTTCCCTGATGTAAAAGCTGGTAGAAGGAATGCTGACCGTTTGTGCCCGGCTCACCAAAAATGATTGGACCTGTCGGATAGTTGACAGGGTCACCGAAACGGTTAACAGACTTACCGTTTGACTCCATATCAAGTTGCTGAAGATGTGCAGGGAAACGTGAAAGTGCCTGTGAGTAAGGTAATACGGTAGTAGCCGGATATCCAAGTACGTTACGCTCGTAAACACCAATCAAAGCATCTAACATAGCCGGGTTCTTCATAATGTCAGTATTCTTTGCTGTCTCGTCTTCTGCCGCTGCACCATTCAGGAAACGTGCAAATACATCAGCGCCGAATGCGAGTGATAGAACCGCACCACCAACGGCTGATGTGGAAGAGAAACGTCCGCCGATATAATCATCCATGAAGAATGCAGCAAGATAATCATCACTCTTGGCAAGAGGCGATGTCTCACTTGTAACCGCAATCATGTGCTTTGATGCATCAAGACCGGCCTTTGCAAGTGCATCCTTAACAAAGGATTCGTTTGTTAATGTCTCAAGTGTTGTACCTGATTTTGATACAAGTACGAAAATGGAATGTGCAACATCTGTTCCTGCAAGCACTGCGGCTGCATCATCCGGATCAACGTTGCTGATAAATTTGGCGTCCATCTTGAATGTGTTGTTTTTCTTTGCCCAATTCTCAAGCGCAAGATACATCGCACGAGGACCAAGGTCGCTGCCGCCGATACCAATCTGTACAACGGTTGTGAACTTCTCGCCGGCTGCATTTGTAATTTCACCGTTATGTACCTTTGCTGCGAAATCAGCAATACGCTTCTGCTGCTCTGTGTAGAAGGTTCTCTTGTCAACACCGTCGGCTGTGACAGGCTTACCGAGCTGGCCGCGTGTCATCTGGTGAAGAACGAGACGGTTCTCTCCGGTGTTAATTACTGCACCATTGTAAAGCTCTTCGTATTTTTCTACGAGCTCTGCTTCCTTTGCAAGTGCTGCAAGCTTCTCTAAAACTGTATCATCAACTTCCTTTGCTGCAAAGTTGTAAGCAAGCCCCTCCGCCATAGGAACACTGTATTCCTTTGCTCTCTTTCCGCCGCTTTCGCCTGCCATAGCGGTTTGAAGCTTAACGCTGCCTTTGCACGCAGCAAGTTCCTTGTATGCTGCTAAAGTGTCTAAGTTTTTCCAGTTCGCCATTTTCTTTTCCTCCATTATTTAAGGCATGTGCCTGATACTATCTGTATTATAAAATTAAAAAAACCATTTGTCATTATATTTTTCAGGAAATCGTAACGCAAGAATAGAAATTGCGATTCGGGTTGTTTTTTTGAATGGCGTGCGCTTTTTTTCTTTATTGTGGCAGTATTATGTAGTAAAATAAACAAAAGGAATTGTTTTTCAAAGGGTATCGGATCGAAAACTATAAGATAGAGAGGTAAATGTATGAGAATACCGGACATTATTGCAGAAAAAAAGAAAAAAGGAAAGCCATCATTTTCGTTTGAAATATTCCCGCCGAAGAGGCAGGAGCTTCTTGATAATATTGATGAGACACTGGAGCTTTTGTGCGATCTCCATCCGGATTTTATTAGTGTCACATTTGGAGCAGGCGGTAGCACGCGCAATAGCAAGACGGTTGAGATTGCAAGAAAAATCAAGGAAAAATACCATGTGGAGCCGGTTGTACATTTGACGTGTCTGTACTATACAAAAGAAGAAATCAGCGAAATCTTAAATGAAATATCTGCTTACGGAATTGAGAATGTTCTTGCGCTTCGCGGGGATGTGAATCCGGAATTTCCGGTAAAAAATGATTTTGCATATGCAAATGAGCTTGTCGAATATATAAAGTCACAAGGCGATTTTTCAATCAGTGGCGGATGCTATCCGGAGAAGCATCTTGAAGCGAGTGACCCTGTTACGGATATTCGTTATCTTAAGAAAAAGGTTGACGCGGGGGTAAATCATTTGATTTCACAGCTGTTTTTTGACAATGAACTGTTTTATCGGTTCTATGAAAAAACGAGATGCGCCGGCATTGATGTTCCGATTGATGCAGGTGTCATGCCTGTCACAAACAAGGCGCAGATTGAACGTATGGTTACGATGTGTGGCGCTACATTGCCTTCGAAGTTTGAGAAAATCCTCCGGAAGTACGAGGATGATAAAGAGGCACTTTTTGATGCGGGACTTGCATATACAATCAATCAGGTTGTCGATTTAATTGCAAATGATGTCGATGGTGTACATATATACACAATGAACAACCCGACTGTGGCGAAACGAATTTGCGATAGCATTCGTAACCTTGTCTGATAATGGGTCTACGGACAAGAAATACAGAGGCGCAAGAAGGAAAAGAAAATAAGGAAACGTGCGAACGGAAACATTGCATGTTTTGTCAAAATATCGTATAATCAAACGGATTATACGATATTTTTGTTTGTTGGGAGTGGGTCATTCGTGTATAACATAAATTTTGATCTTGCTGCACTTGCACTTAGTATTACCGTGCTCGTTCATTTTTTATCAAAAAAGAACATTATGAATAAGCCGACAAAGATTTTTTATCTGTTGTTATGGCTTTCTTTTTTGACGTGCTCGCTTGATATTATCACAGCTAAGATGTCGGAGAAAATTATGCCTGACCCGGTTGTCTATATATCAAACGGCGCATATCTCATTTCGTTTGTTGCAATTCCCTATGTTTATTTGTTTTATATCGTGACATTGGTCAACAAAAATCACAGGTTGAATAAAATAGAATGTTTTTTCATCGGAATTCCGTTTTATATTTCGGCTTTGTTAATTGCAACAACGCCGTATACGCATTGGATCTTTTATAACGATCCGGTAACAAGCTACACGCATGGCAAATATTATTCCGTGTTGTATATTTTTGCATTGATTTACATGATTGTGTCGATGTATCTGACGACCAAATATCGTATGCGACTTACATACAGCCAGTTGATACCGACTATATTTTATTCGGCTGGTGTTTCGGCATGTATCATTCTTCAGATACAGTATCCGAAGATACTGATTTTGCAGTATGTCGGTGCATTGTCGGTTCTGCTAATGTATTTGTCAGTTGAGAATCCGCGGGATTACGAGGACAAGGACCTTGGCAGTTATAATCGGCGTGGGTTTATTCGACTTGTAAGTGCAGCGATTGAATCCGAGGATGCTTTTTCGGTTATTACAATTCGATTCAATGGCTATCAGTCCATTCGAGAGACGCTTGGTGCAGAGAATCGTCAGCTTTTTATGAAGGAGATTGCGGATTACATTTCGCAAAATATTGCACCACATCAGCTTTGCTCGTTGACAGACGGTATGTTTGCCATATTTGTTAAGAATCAGCCAAAATGGAAGAAAAAGTGGAAAAATATCAAATCAACGGAGGATATTATTAACTTTATTCAGGAGGAGTTTAATAGCGCAGTAAAATTCCGTGGAATGGAAATCGTAGTGTCTGCGTCGCTTTATACATTATCCTGTCCGGAAGAGATACAGTCCATTGAGGATATTCTTGATATGATCGATTATGCAAATGACCATTGGACGGAACACGAAAAGGGTGTCGTTATGCATGCCAGTGAGGAGATTATTCAAAATATTCATCGAAACAACAAAATAGAACTTATTATGAAACGTGCACTTGCAAATCGTAATTTTGAGGTGTATTATCAGCCGATTTACTGCGTGAACAAAAAACGTTTTTGCTCGGCAGAAGCGTTGCTTCGTCTGAAGGATGAAGAAATGGGATTCATCAGTCCGGATGAATTTATTCCGATTGCGGAAAAGACGGGACTCATTTTTGAGATTGGAGAATTTGTATTCCACCAGGTTTGCGGCATGATGTCAAAGCAGAAGATTTGGGAACGCGGAATTGAATATATCGAAATCAATTTGTCACCGGTTCAGTGTATTGAGGAGGATTTGCATGCCAAGCTGTTTTCAATTATGGATTCCTACGAAATCCCGTATGACAGGGTCAATCTGGAGATTACAGAGACCGCGACCATTTCCTCGGAGGAGGTACTTCGCCGGAACATTGAGCCGCTTCTTGCAAACGGTGTTACATTTTCATTAGATGATTACGGAACCGGATATTCGAATCTTTCGAATGTCATCAGCTATCCGTTCCATATAATAAAAATTGACAAATCCATGGTCTGGTCGGCAATGGATGATGAGCGTGCAATGCGTGCCCTTCGTCATACGGTTGCCATGATAAAGGATTTGGATATTAACATTGTTGCCGAAGGTGTCGAAACAATTGAACAGGCAAAATTACTTGGAAATTTAGGCTGCGGATTTTTGCAGGGATATTATTTTTCGAAGCCGGTTTCCGAAAAAGATTTTATTAAAATGATATAGGGGTATCTTCGATGTTTCAATGGATGATTTCGGAGCGGGTTATTCTTCTTTGAATTCGCTTAAGGATCTTCCTTTCCTTGCAAAATGTGGCTGCGATATGATTCAGGGTTACTATTTTGCAAAGCCGATGCCGGCATCCGATTATGAAACTCGAATGAATGAGAAGGAATAGATTATGCTGACAAGGGAAGAAATATTAGCCTATGGACGATCCTTTCAAAATACATATCAGGAAGCACCGTTTCATGATGCAAACTGGCAGCTTGTACGTGTGAATGGTAGTCGCAAGGCATTTTTATGGACTTATGAACGAGATGGCTTTCTGAATATTAACGTAAAGCCGGATCCCGCATGGCGAGATTTTTGGCGTGATACGTATGCTTCGGTAATACCGGGGTATCATCAGAGTAAAGAGCATTGGAATACAGTTATTATTGATGGTTCGATACCGGATGAAGATATCCGGCGAATGATAAAAGAAAGCTATGAAATCGTGTCATATAGTCCGACAAAGAAAATATACGAGGCGGTTTGCAAAATTCCGCGAGGAAGGGTCGCAACGTATGGACAGGTGGCAGAGCTTGCAGGCGATAAAAAGATGGCACGTGCAGTCGGAAATGCATTACACAAAAATCCGGATCCGGATACGATTCCGTGCTATCGTGTTGTAAATAGCAAGGGTGAGCTTGCGGGTGCATTTGCATTTGGCGGAATGGATGTGCAGGCAGAGTTGCTTCGTGCAGACGGGATTACGGTTGTTGACAATAAGGTCGACCTTGCGAAATATGCAATCGATGTATGTGAGATAGAATTGGAGAATCATAACAAATGACAGATTTAAAGCAAATGCTGACGGAGCATATTGGTGAGAAAAGGGATTACTATCCGTTAAATCAAAGTCAGATTGGAATATATTATTACTGTAAGAATCATCCGGAAAGCGTTGCCTACAATTTGCCGAGTATTTGTGAATTGCCAAAACAAAAGGTCGCGCTTTCGCGTTTGTCGGCTGCAATTAAAATCGCACTTAACAATCATGTTGCATTTCGGTGCAAAATCGTGGAACGGTCTTCGGGACCGGTCTGGGTATTAACCGACAGAAGCTTCGACGATTTTGAAATTCCGGTCGAAAAAGTGTCAGAAGAAGCACTTACAGAGATTAAAAACCGGTATGCAAAACCATTTGATTTATTTGGGGATTTGCTGTTTCGTATCAATATTTATGAGACAGAGAAAAATTATTCGATTATTTCTGATTTTCATCATTTGATTTATGACGGTAGCTCCTGTCGCATTTGGTTTCAGGATATTGCAGCTGCATATTATAACGGCACGGTTGAAACTGAAGAGGTTACTATGCTTGATTTTTGTGCATATGATGATGCCTACCAAAAATCACAGGCTGAGATGGATGCAATTTCTTACTACCGGGACGTTTTTCAAGGTGCAAAGCCCAGGACATCGATTCCGGCTGATTTAGAGGAAAATGATTTGCCGGGCGATGGCTACTGTGTATATTGCTTTGATAAAAGAATTGATTTCTCAAAGGTGAGTGCTGTATGTAACGGACGTGTGGGTGCATTTTTTGTCGGTGCATTTGCTTATGCGGCAGCGAAATACACTGGCACCGGCGATGCAGTTGTCTATACGGGAAACCATGGTCGTATGGATGAGCGACTGCGACACAGTGTTGGTATGTTCGTGCGAATGCTTCCGGTTTATGTGACAATCGACGAGAGTTTTTCTTTGACAGACTATCTTTCGCAGGTGCAGGAACGCTTGTATGGCGGTATTAAGCATGGGAAATGTGCATTTGCAGCGCTTATGCAGGAGCATAAGCTTTCGATAGACCTGTCGATTCTCTATCAGGGAGACTTTTTTAATCATGTGCCGTTTGGTGATATTGACTGTCCATGGGAGGCACTTCCGCTTCATGGGATGGATGATGATTTTGTCATTATGGTATTTAAGGAGAAGGAGCATTTTAAGCTTAAGGTTGAATATCGAAAGGACAAATACAAATTACAAACCGTTCATGAATTCCTTCGTGCTTACGAGGAAACGGTGATGACGTTTATTGGAGAAACAGTATCCAATGAAGGAGGTGCGGTATGAATCAGGAACGAATTAATAAGATTTCAAATATGACATTAGAGGAGAAAGCGGCACTTGTCGGGGGCTCCTCTATTTTTGGTTCTGTCGAAAACAAAGCGTATGGTATTGAGAGACTTCAGTTTTTGGATGGCGGAACCGGTATTAATTTTGAGCAGCTTTTTGGCGATTTTGCCATGAAGCATGAGGAGGCAGAGCATGTAAACGGTATGGCCACCATGCAGATTTTGGAAGAGGTTTGGACGAATTTTTATGAGCCGGAAAAAATGAGTGAGGCGGCATTTGTGGTTTATGGACATATGAAAAAATGGCTTGACGAGTGGACCGGCTTACCGGATATGGCGCCCGGTTGTTATCCGCCGGGAATTTTGCTTGGTGCAACCTTTAATCCGGAAGTTGTCTGCCGTGTAGGTGAGGCTCTGGGGCTTGAGGCAATGCTGTATCATGTTGATTATTTGCTCGGGACACCAAATGTAAATCTTCACCGGGATCCGAAAAACGGTCGACTGTTTGAAGGCTATTCGGAGGATCCGTGTGTTGTCGGCACGCTGGCTCCTGCCCTTGTAAAGGGTGTCCAGAAGTACCCTGTCATTGCAAATGTGAAGCATTTTGCGGCGAATAATCAGGAGACAAATCGAATCGGTATTGACGAGCGGATTTCAAAGAGAGCACTTTACGAGCTTTATTTTCCGGGATTTGCGGCTTGTGTAGAAGCAGGGGTAAGGTCGGTGATGAGTGCCTACAATAAGATTAACGGAGAGGCCTGCACACAGAACAAATGGCTTCTTACGGATGTTCTTCGTAAGGAATGGGGGTTTGAAGGCCTTGTTATGAGTGATTGGGGTGCTGTTTACGATCCGGTTTGTGCGATTGCAGCGGGAAATGATTTAAATATGCCGGGACCGGTCGACGCAAAGCCGATTGCTGATGCAGTGAAATCCGGGGAGTTGGATGAGGCTGTTTTGAATCAGGCAGTTTATAACATTCTTTCGGTTTATGACTGGCTGATGGAACAAAGAGAAAAAGCAAAGGATATTCATTTTTCGAATGCGGATGTTGAAATTATTAAGAAAAAAACAGATGCGATTGCATACGAAGCAGCAAAAGAAGGTATTATATTATTAAAAAATGAGAATTCCATATTTCCGATACAATCAAATAAAAGTGTGGCGATTGTCGGAAGCGGACGCGGGCAGATGCTTTCCTGCGGAACCGGAAGTGCCGGAATAACAACCAATCGAAATACAAATTTTGCAGAGGAGCTGCGTGTAATTCTCGGCGAGGATTCCGTGTTTGTCTGTGAGAGCAGTTGCGGTGATGAAGCAGGCAGCAAAACCGGACTATCAAAGGCCGAATCGTGCGATTATGTTCTCGTTGTAGCAAGCCTGCAGGGGCAGGAGGGTAACGATCGGAAGGATTTGCTGTTAAGTCCGTATGATGAACAGATTTTGAGACATTTAGCAGCACAAAAAACAACAAAAAACTTTAAACTCGGATTGATTCTTAATGTTTGCGGACCGGTTGATTTGATGGAATTCCTTGATGACATTGATGGCATATTCTGTACATTTTTGCCCGGTATGCAGGGTGCAAGGGCACTTGCGAAGCTTATTTGCGGGTTGGAAAATCCGAGCGGTAAATTGCCACTTTCCTTCCCGAAACATGATGAGGATACCCCAAGCTACATCAATTTTCCGGGCGATGGTTCACAGGTTACTTATGGCGAAGGCATTTTTGTAGGCTACCGGTATTACGATAAAAAGAAGGTAAAACCGCTCTATCCGTTTGGCTATGGATTGTCATATACAACGTTTGAAATCGGGAACCTGAAAACCTCGAAGGTGCATTTTGATGATGAGGTCGAGGTGCACTTTACGATAAAAAATACGGGAGCAAGAGCCGGAGCACAAGTCGTGCAGCTGTATGTATCGGATGTATGTGCTTCAAAGCCAAAGCCTTTGAAGGAGCTAAAACGATTCAAGAAAATCTATTTACAACCGGGGGAAAGCGTGGATGGAACATTTACCCTGAAGGCGAAGGATTTTGAATATTTTGATATGGATTACGACTGCTTCCTTTGCGAGGAGGGCTATTTTGATTTGATTGTTGCGACATCCTCTGCAGAGTCGGATGTTGCAGGCAGACTTCGTGTTTACAAGAATGGAAGAAGTCCTTATTCGTATGGACTGCAGTCAACGATTAAGGTGGTGTACGAGGAGCCTTCGTTGAAGTCGGCTCTTGTAGACTGGTGGACAAGTGAGGGTCTTGATATCGGAGTGTTAGACAGCACGTATCAATATTCAAACAGTCGAAAGCTCGAGGATGTAATTCCGTCGGATATCTGCAAGGTGGCCGATCAAAATGGGAAACTCAGGCAACTCCTTGAGCAGTTTGCACGGGTAGAGAAACGATAAGCTTTATTGACGAAAAAAGCATCCATCGTTATAATATGTATGGTTTTATGACGTTCGATGATGAAACGTTATAAACTTTAGGAGACAGAATATGCAAAAGTATACATTACAAGATTACAAAAATATATTAATGCAAAACGGTATGCTTGCAGATACTTATGGAGAAATTGGTTCGCAGGAGGTATCGTTTCTTACGTATGGCTCGAAGGAGGTCGTTCCGGGCACATTGTTTATATGCAAGGGTGCGGCATTTAAAAAAGAATATCTCGATGAGGCGATTCGCAGAGGCGCAATCTGCTATGTAAGCGAAAAAAAATACGATACAGAGGAGGATGTACCATACATTCTTGTTCGAAATATCCGTACCGCAATGCCACAGCTAGCCATTCTTTTTAATAATGAGCCGGCAAAGGCACTTACGCTTGTCGGAATCGGCGGAACGAAGGGAAAGTCGACATCTGCTTATTATATGAAGGCTGTTTTTGATGATTACATGGAAGCGATTGGTGGCAGGGAAAGTGGTATTCTTTCTTCGATTGACACATATGACGGCGTGATTTGCGAGGAGTCGAGACTTACTACGCCTGAGGCTGTTGAGCTGCAAAAGCATTTCCGGAATGCGGTTGACAGCGGGATTACACATTTTCAGATGGAGGTATCGGCACAGGCACTTAAGTACAACCGTACGGACGCAGTTACATTTGATGTTGGTGTGTTTTTAAATATTTCAGAGGATCACATCAGTCCTGTTGAGCATCCTGATTTTGAGGATTATTTTTCTTCAAAGCTTTTGATGTTTGCGCAGAGTAAAAATGCAGTTATCAACAAGGATGCAGATTATATTGACCGTATTTTGGACAGCGCGAAGGTGTGCAAAAAGGTTGTGACATTTAGTATGAAGGATGCATCCGCTGACGTATATGGATATAATATACACAAAGACGGCGATGAGACGGTATTTATGGTTAAGACAGAGTCCTTCGATGAGGAGTTCCGCCTCACAATGCCGGGACTGTTCAATGTAGAAAATGCGCTTGCTGTAATTGCAACTGCGATGATTTTAAATATTCCGTTACAATATGTTCATTCCGGACTTTACCGTGCCCGTTCGAAGGGACGTATGGAGCTTTATGCAAGCCGTGATAAAGAGCTGATTGCAGTCGTCGATTATGCGCATAATAAGTTGAGCTTCGAAAAGCTTTATGCTTCCATGCGCGAGGAATTTCCGGATTATGCACTTGTGTCCGTGTTTGGCTGTGTGGGCGGAAAGGCGCTGAACCGCAGAGAAGAGCTTGGAAAATTCGTAGGAAAAAATGCGAAGAAGGCGTATCTTACGGCCATTGACCCGGGCGCAGAGCCATTTGAGAAAATTTGCAACGAAATTGGTGTTCATCTTAAGAAAGCAGGATGTCCGTACGAAGCAATCGAAGATCGCGGACAGGCAATCAAGAGAGCAATAAAAGAGGCGGAAGGGAAAACCGTACTTCTTATTACAGGTCATGGCAGCGGAACAAAAATTCATTATGCAGACCGTGTTGTGACAACAAAAACCGATATGGAATATGTAAAGATGTATATGGCAGAACGCGAGAATGCATGCGAGGTTGCCTGTACAGAGGTATAAAAAACGGAAAGAATTGCTAAGGAAGCAATTCTTTCCGTTTTTTATATCTTTTTCAAAAATAGTCGAACTACAAATCCGTTGTTGTTGAAGCATTCTAATCCGCCCTTCATGTTTTCCATGAAGAAGGAAGCGAGAAACAAACCGAGACCGGAACCGGATTTTCCGGATTTGTTGGTGCCACGGTAGAATTTTTCTGTAAGAAGCGGAAGCTCCTTGTCGGGTACACCGGGACCGTGGTCGGATATTTCAATCATGAGCCGGTTTTCCTCAAGTGCAAATGTAACATCAATATCGGTGTCTGCGTATTTGTAAGAATTATTGATGATGTTGTCAATTACCTGATTGAAGCGGAGCAAATCCATATAGACAAGACATTCCGGAATGTTATTCTTAATTTTAATCTTGCCGTAGTAGTTTAAATCTTCAAATGCTGCAAGAATCATAGTTGATTCGGCTTCTACAGGTTCAACCTGAAGATTGTTTAACTCTTCAAGGGAAGCGTGGAACATATTGCTGATTAACTGGTCAATCATATCGGATTTTTGATCAATTATTTCTATCTTTGAACGAATTTCCGAATAGGTCTCTTTATCCTTTAAGGTAAGAATATTTTGGTGTTCGGCCATATATTTATCAATTTTGCAATTTGTGACTTCGCAGGTTGCCTTAATCGTGGAAATCGGTGTTTTCATATCATGGGAAAGTTCCGCAACAAGCTCTTTCTTGCTTTGGTTTGCACGCTGTTCATTTTCGCGCGCAGTCCTTAATTCTTCGCGCATGATGTCGAAGCTTTCTGTAAAAATTCCGAAGTAGTTATTTTTCATCATCGGAAGCGGAAAATCGAGATTACCCTTTGCAATATTGGAAGAAAATTTCTGAAGTGTCTTAAATGGCCGGACATAGGAAAAATAAAGCATTACAAACAGACTAAGTGTAATAATTACAAGAACGACAGTGAAAAGAAGCAGCTTTTTCTTCTGGGTAGAAATTTTGGCAGCTACAATATCGTTCGAGCTATCGAAGATGAATTTGCCGACAATCACACCGTCTGTTTCGTAATCGATGATTGTTTTTCCGTTTTTTATTGCTGTATTCAATTCCGCGCCGTAATTATCGTCTGATTTTAGCAGGATTTTGCAGGAGAATTCTTCTTCGAGTGCTTTGATTACGGAAGCATCAATTGTGCCGTCAGTCGACTGGGAAATCATTTCGTCGTCAAGCTTCTGCATAATCTTCCGGCAATTCTCGTTTATTTCTACTGTGTCAACATTTGCTTTTTCGAAGCGATTTAAATCCGTATATAAAACGCCTACGAAGATTGCGATGGAAAGAATATAAAGAATCGTAATTGTTTTTAGTTTCATAATTCTAATATGTATCCTGTACCCCAAATTGTCTTAATGTATTTAGGATTATTTGGATCCTCCTCGATTTTTTCACGAAGCCTTCGGATGTGAACATTCAGTGTTCCGTCACTGAAAAACGTATCCCCCCAAACATTTATGAGAAGCTCGTCCTTTGTGACAATTGTGTTTTTCTTATTATACAAATAGTTGAAAAGCTTAAATTCCTTTGCTTTCAGAGCAATGCTTTTGCCGCAAACATTGATTTTCATGGTTGCACCGTCCACAGAAATCGCATCGTCAGGTGCTGTTTCGTCAGATTCTTTAGATTCCAGAGAAAGACGGATATTTTCGACACGCTTTAAAGTAACCTTAACCTTAGCGAGAAGAACACTTAAGGAATAAGGCTTTTTTACGTAGTCGTCGCCGCCGATATTCAGTGCAATCAAAATGTCGTCGTCGCTCTGGCGTGCACTTATGAAAATGATAGGAATATCGGAGGTTTCACGGATTGTTTTGCATACATTAAAACCGCTTCCGTCGCCGAGGTTAATATCTAAAAGAAGGACATCTACACTGTTTGTATCCAGAAAGTCAAGACAATCCCCGGCAGAATAAACCGTATGACATTTCACATCAAACATTTCAAAATATTCACAGGTAGCGTCGGCAAGCTCTTTTTCATCGTCGACAATTAAACAATTGTAATGCATAGTGCACCTCCCTGTACAGCTTAATTTATTTTACCATAGAGAAGTCTTTTTTGGCATTTATTTTTCATAATTAAGAAACAGTTAAGAAATAGAGAAGAGATGTGTCAGGACATTGTAAGCAATCCTTGTCATAATAAAGACAGAAGATGAGAAGAAAGAGCAGACAATGAACATAAGTTTTGCAGAAGCATTCTCTGATTTTTATAGAACAATCGAAAAGAAAGAAGGAAGAAAAATGAGTTATGTATTAGAAGCAACCGATTTGTGCAAGAGCTTTTCCAATGAAAGTGTTCAGCAGCATGTTCTGAAAAATTTGAATCTAAAAATTGAAAAAGGTGATTTTGTAGTCATCATGGGAAATTCCGGTTCCGGTAAGAGTACATTGTTATATGCACTTTCCGGAATGGATCGACCATCGCTTGGAAGTATAAAAATCGATGGGGAGGAAATTTCAAAGTACAGCAATGACAAGCTTGCATTAATCCGTCGAAAAAAATGCGGATTCGTATTTCAGCAAAATTACCTGAACGACACAATGAGTGTTATGGACAACATTTTAGTAAGCGGACTTCTCGTAAGTAAAAACAAAAAAGAGACTGTAAGCTATGCGCTGGAGATGATGAAGAAGGCAGGACTGAATGAGAATGTAAGGGGAAAATATCCGACACAGTTATCCGGAGGTGAGGCACAGCGAGTTGCACTTGTCCGAAGTATTATTAACAAGCCGGAAATCCTTTTTGCGGATGAGCCGACCGGTGCTCTTAATTCAAGTAATACAATTAACGTTCTTGATATTTTTACGGAGCTAAATAACGGCGGACAGACAATTGTAATGGTAACACATGATATGCGTGCAGCACGACGTGCAAACAAGTTATTCTATTTAAGTGATGGCGTCATTATGGATCAGATTGTGCTTGGAAAATATACACCGCACGATGAAAGACGTCACGAGCAGGTGAGAGAATTCTTAACAAAGATGGGATGGTAATTATGAAAGCATTATTTTTAATCGCAAAGGATAATATAAAAAAGAAAAAGACAAATGCAGTTATTATGATACTCTTAATTGCAATTGCAACGATGTTTTTATATGTAGGCATTTCTGTAATCGGAAATTGCAACAAAGTAATCGATGCCTGTAACGAGAAAAACAATGGAGCAGATTTCTTCTACTTTTCAGAGAGTGTATATTATCAGGAAATTATCGATCTGGTTTGTGAAAATGAACATGTTATTGAGAGCTGTCAAGGTGAATTTCTTTATGCGGACAACGCATACTACGGAAAGGACGAAATTGACCAAAAAGACGGAAATGAGTCTCCTTTTATCTTTGAAAAAAAGGAGGAAGGACGCAATATTTCAAAGCATAATATGATTGATGCAAAAGGTGAGTGGACAGAAAATTCGGTTGTTCTTCCATACTACATGCATGTGGCAAATGGTTATGAAGCGGGCGACACGTTTGTCATTGAGACAGAAGGTGTCAAGATTTATTGTACAGTCTATGGATTTGTAGAGGATGTTATGTTCTCAAATCCGATGACGATGACTACAACAAAAATCGTTATATCTGATGCGATATATGAGAGATTACGTCCTGTATTGAAATTATACCGCGGTGTAAGAGCCCGTTTGGATGGATATGATACAGAGCAATTCGATAAGGTTATTGAGAATGAAATTCAACAGCTTATGGTTGAAAAGGATGCGGTCGGAACAAATTATCATATATCGTTAAATTATGACATGATGAAAAGCGGAACCGGAACTCTTGTTATGATTTTTATGGCGATGCTTACCGTGTTTGCGGTACTTTTGATTCTGGTTGTACTTATCATTATCCGATTCAATATCGGTAATTCCATTGAAGAAAATATTAAAAACATAGGTATCATGGAAGCATGTGGCTATACGAGTAAGCAGATGATTTGTGCGGTTGTCCTTGAATTTTCCATTCTTGGTATTGTCGGAACAGCGCTCGGACTTGTGATAGCAAACGCCTGCTCGAAGGCACTTGGAAATATCATTGCTTCTGCGATGGGACTATTATGGAATGTCGGATTTAGTCTTGTTAGCGCAATTCTTACGGTTGCTGCAATTTTGGCATTTATCCTGTTGATTGCAAGAGTAAGTGCAAGAAAATACAAAAAAATCAGTCCGCTTGATGCGCTTCGCAATGGAATTTACAGTCATAATTTTAAGAAAAACAGCTTAAGATTGGAAAAAAGTCCATTACCGCTTAATACATCACTCGGCGTGAAGAGTACATTGTTCAACTTAAAGAAAAATATTTTTATTACAATTGTTGTTGTCATTTTGACGTTTGTTACCTGTATGGCATTTGCAATCTTTAAGAACTTCAGCAATATGAGTACGATGCTTCCGATTGTAGGTGTTGAATATACAGATATCATGCTGGTACCTAAGGATAATGAATACAATCAATATGAGAAAATGTCAGAAAAAATAAAGCAGCGTAACGAGGTTGAAAATGTATTAACATTGACAAGCTACAGTGTTATTCTCTCTGTCAATGGCGAGGAAGAGCAGATTCACGTAGATGCCTACGATCATCCGGATGAAATGAGGATCGATATCCTTGCAAAGGGAAGAATGCCGATATACGATAATGAGGTTGTTCTTTCGACACTTATGTGCAACAAGTTTGATCTTGATATTGGAGATGTTATCACATTAAAGCTTGGGGAAACAGAAGGGGAATATATTATTGTCGGAAAAAATCAGGGAACAACAAATCTTGGAAAAACCTGCGTGCTGACGATGGAGGGAAACAAGCGTCTTATTTCAGACAATAATGGCAGCGGTTTGTATGTGTACTTGAAGGAAGATGCGGATATTGAAGAGGTGCTGGAGGAGTATAAAACGTTGTTCGGAGACGATTTCAGTGTCTCAAATTACAGAAAACTGGTTGATACAGCGGTGCTGTCAATGTCGTTGGCACTTAAGATATTTTGTATTTTGCTTGTTGCTGTGTCGGCCTTCGTAATAGCAATGATTCTGTTGTTATTAATCAAGTCTCACATTATACGTGAAAAGAAACAATTAGGCATTTACAAGGCACTTGGATATACGACAGGACAGTTGATTCTTCAGATTGTTTTAAGCTTCCTTACGGTTATGCTGATTGGCGGTATAATAGGCGGTGTTGTGACGAAGCTTTTGATTAACAAGTTATTTGTTCTCTGCTTCTCTATGTTCAGCATTGAAAAACTTGTATTTGAAATTCCGGTTGTCATCGTATTATTGTGCATCGTCGGAATTGTTGTATGGTCAGAAATAATTGCCCTGCTTGCTTCCGTTAAAATTCGTAAGATTGCTCCATACAAGATGATTACGGAGGCATAAAAAAAGATCTCACGTAAAAAATACCGGGTCACACCGGTATTTTTATTGTATTCGTCATATGGTATGGTTTTCAT
>CALYVE010000005.1 GCA_945492935.1 uncultured Lachnospiraceae bacterium | reverse complement strand
ACAGTTTGTACAAATCATTGTTTACCTCCATCAAATTGTGTATGTATTACTAACATAAAAATATACGTTAATAATACTTCATTTTATGGCGATTATCAAGAAAAAATGTATCTTTTCCACGCACTCTTCATAATCATTTAACAGACGGAATTATGAGGATGTCCTATGAATGCAAATTTTTGCAACAAATATGCAACTTCCGAGCAATATATCAGTTTTCTTGTCCGATATAACAATGATTTGTCCAGTGTAGAAAATCTATTAAATCCGGAATGTACAACCATCATAAATACACAGTTTCTGATTGCCTATAAAAACATTCAATCCATGGATAATTCACCGCTTTTACAATACCGAAATGCAATTTATCCAAAATGCTATGCGTTGATGGACGAAAGTGCCATTGCCGCCACCGGTGCCTTGCGCGTACAAACACTTTCCGGACTTTCTCTGACCGGAAAAGATGTATTAGTCGGTTTTGTTGACACGGGCATCGATATTTTTAATCCAATCTTTCAGACAAAACAGGGAACAACCAGAATCGAAGCGATTTGGGATCAGACCGCAACCGGATTCGAAGTTTCAGATACAAGGTATGGATATGGCGCAGTCTTTAACAGAACACAGATTAACGCCGCCATTTCAAACTCCGCTCCTCTTGTTCCAAATATGTCGCAGGATAATTCACACGGAACCTTTTTGGCCTCTGTCTGTGCGGGAAGCGAAGATCCTTCCGTTCCATTTTCAAGCATGGCACCGGACGCAACAATTTTAGCGGTAAAGCTCAAACAGGCAAAACAAAATCTGCGGGAATTCTATGGAATCGACAAAGATGTCGAATGCTTTAGCGAAGATGATATTATGCTCGGCATCGATTTTTTACTTCAAAAAGCAAAGGAACTTGGCAAGCCAATTGCAATCTGCCTTGCCCTTGGTACGAATCAGGGAGACCACGACCAAAGTACGGTTTTGGAACAATATCTGACAACGCTTTCCTATCTGCGAGGCGTATGTCTCGTAAGTGCAGCCGGAAATGAGCTCGGTTATCAAAATCATTTTCGAAAGGCAATCCCTCCGAAAAGCGATTTTTCATCTATTCCTCCTTCAAATACCATAACGCCAATCGAGGTGAATGTCGAACAGGAAAACGATATGCAAACGAACTTTTCAATGGAAATCTGGGGATTTTCCCCGGATCTTCCCCGTCTTTCCGTCGTATCTCCGTCCGGCGAACGATTTTCGCAAATTCCATATTTACGTCCGGGAAATGCATCCTTTTCTTTTTTATTCGAGCAGACGAGTCTTTATGTCGAAGCCGTCCCGACAAATATACTCACGGGCAGTCCCATGTTTTTTTTGCGTTTCGATAATGCTGCCGAAGGCATTTGGACAATCGAAGTAACACACAAAAAAACAATCGATGCCTGGCTTCCGGTCCATACATTTTTGCAAAATCCGGTAACCTTTGTGTCACCGGATCCAAACATTACAGTAACCTCACCCGGCAACGGCAATGGGACGATTACGGTAGCCGGTTACAACCATACAAACAATTCCATATATCAAAATTCAGGGCGTGGTTATACGCGCCTTCTGCGAATCAAGCCGGACCTTGCTGCCCCTGCTGTAAATGTATTCGGTGCCTTTTCACCATGCACCCAAAACCGGACACTTTTTACCCGTTATACCGGAACAAGTGTTGCAGCCGCCATTACAACCGGTGCAGCTGCACTTCTTTTAGAATGGTTTATTGTACGCGGAAATAATACAAGTGTTAACACAACCATCCTTCGCGAATATCTGATTCGAGGTGCCAAAATGCCGCAAAACAGAACGTCTCCAAACCGCGAATTCGGATTCGGAATACTTGATTTAATCGAAACGTTTGACCAGTTCCGTTCCAACATATAAACGATGCTTTTTTCTTGCAAGAATAAGCCGAAAAATGTATAATATAGGATAAGTAAATGGTAATTTTTCTTCAAAGAGCGGGGTACTTATGGAACGGGTTAAAGTGTTAGTCGAATTTTATTCAGAAGAGCCAATCGAAAATGTTATGGCCATGATAAAATATCGTCCCGAGAAGATCATTTTTCTTGGTCACAAGGACAATATGATCACAAAAAAAATCCATGATATCAAGCATTTTCGCGATAGCAAATGCGTCGGGACGGAGCTTGAATTTATCGAGGTTCCGAAAGACGACTTAGATGGCGCCATAGAATTGCTGTCTAACATTATTCGCGACAATCCCGGTGTCCGTTTCGAGCTGACCGGCGGCAGCGAGCTTATATTAATTGCGCTTGGCTGTATTGCCGCACGTTATGATATCAGTAAACTTCGTATTGATCCTTTCACCGGTAAAGAAATCGATATTCGCGGCCAGTCCGTAAATACGTCTGATTATCATTTTAATATCTCCATTGACGAAGATATTATTTTACATGGTGGTCTTCTTACCGACCAGACCGGAAGCTTTTGTGACTGGCATTTTACAGACAGTTTTTGTTCTGACATTCGTATCATGTGGGATATCTGTCGCAAATTCAAAAAGAACTGGAACAAATATTGCGGTATTCTGGATGAACTCCAAAAAAACGCACCACGCATTCGCGAAGGCTTCGTCGATGTCTATCGCGGTCCGCTTGGAGATGCTTTCGCACTCGTTCAGGCACTCCGGGAAGAAGGCATGCTTAAGGATTACAGCGAGCACGGCAAGCTCATTTCCTTCCGTTTTAAGAACAATTCCATTCGTAAAATCATAAGCAAAGCAGGTAATATTTTAGAGCTCCATGTCTATGAGGTGGCGACTCGAGATGGCTATCTGTTTTCGGATGCAGTCATTGGTGCCCATATTGACTGGGATGGTGAAATTCACGATATCAACAACCCGGGATATGACACAATGAATGAAATAGATGTTATTTTGATGAAGAATGTTTGTCCGATTTTTATTTCCTGCAAAAATGGTAAGGTTGGCGGACTTGCACTTCATGAATTAGAGACCGTATCTCGTAAATTTGGCGGCAAATACGCACGCAAAGCATTGATTATCGGTCCGGCCCTGGATCAGACCACAGGCACAATGTATTTCAGACAGCGTGCCAGAGATATGCATATATGGATAATTGATGATGTTTTTCGCATGAGCGACGAGCAGCTGCTCAGTCACCTGAAGCGAATTTAATTCAGGAGGGTAATTTAGATGGAACGCTTATACAAAAGACTTGTAACAGTCGGAATGATTACAGTTACAACTGTGTTAGCTTGGATATATTGCATTTTAGAATATCGTGATGAGGCTGTTTATGTAATTGTTGCATCCTTGCTTGTTGTCTCTTCCTTGTATGTGCTTTTGCTTACATACATCAGTCTGAAAAATGACAAAGAATCGAAGCTTCGCAACTTTATTAGCGACACGATTGCTCAAAATCTTATTAAGCTCCAAAATAACGGCAATGAAGACGATGTACTCCGCCTGCTTAAGGCAATGTATGTTCAGATTCGTAAGCGTAACGAATCCGACACGAATGAGCTTGTTGCCGCCTCAATCAACAAAGCGATGAAGGTTATTATCAAATACAACCAGTCAAACAATGACGCCATACTTGCCTCCATCGAAAATCTCTCTGCTGAGCTTGCGGCAATCAAGAGTAAGCTTGAGACAATGCCTGTTGTCACACCTGTGGTTGATGCAACACCTTCTGTCGATGATTTTTCGATTACCGGAGATGCAACCCTTGCAAATGCGACCGGTGCAAATCTGGATTTGTTCCCGGACGAAAGTTCTTCCAGCAATCGGGATATCTCAGACGTTGCTCCGGCGACGGAAGAACAACAAACAACCTCTGATATTTCAGCGGATGAAGCATCACAGATGCCATCGGATGAACAGCTCGCCGAAGCATTCTTTGAAGCCTTTGGCATGGAAGATCCAAAAAAAGAAGACGCCGTTGCCGACGTCATTCCTTTTCCTGCAAACGGGACCGAATCCGATATTCCTTCTACAATTGCAACTCCTGAATAGAAACCTGATTTTCCTTTGCTATTTTTGCAAGATCTTCATATTCATATTTCTCACGGGTGACATCATAGCCACTCGTGATTTTTTTGCGAACAGGACCATATTTTGTCTGCTCGGTAACAATCTTACGACGAAGCGTGTAACGCTTACATTTTTCCACACGAATGCCAATCGTTGTTGTATGCTTGAAAATTAAGTCTCGCATGTTCGCCTCATCCTCCGATTTACTAAGAACCGAAAGCGTGACTCCCGGACGATTTTTCTTCATACCGATTGCCGTTGTAAATACATCAAGTGCTCCGCTCTCCAGTAGGATATCCATTGCAAAGCCGATTGCTTCGGGTGTCATATCATCCAAATTACATGTAAGCTCCACAACAAAATCTTCTGTACCTTCTGTTTTCTCTGTCTCTCCGAGTATGACACGCACACAATTTGCCTTTTCAAAATCCTTCTTACCCATACCATAACCAACAGCCTTCGCTGTAATGACCGGCATGTCACCAAACAGCTGAACAAAATGCTTTAAAAGTGCTGCTCCGGTTGGTGTACAAAGCTCGCTTTTTATTTCTCCCCCGTACATCGGAACACCCTTTAACAAAAATGCTGTCGCCGGTGCCGGAACCGGCAAAACACCATGTGCACAATGTACATGACCGCTTCCTACATGAATCGACGAGGCAATAATTCGCTCAGGTGCAAGCTGTTCCAGCAAGTAACAAACTGCCACAACATCCGCAATTGCATCCATTGTCCCAACCTCATGGAAATGAATTTCATTCACGGTTTTTCCGTGCGCATGTCCTTCTGCCTCTGCGATCAACCGATAAACGGCAACGGCATGTTCCTTCACAAATGCAGAAGCATTCAAAGACTGAATAATACGCGTAACATCCGTCATACTTGTATGTACATGTTCTCCACGTGCATGTTCTTCGTGTGCTTGCTCCCCATGGACATGTTTTTCGTGTTCATGCTCCCCATGGACATGTTTTTCGTGTTCATGCTCCCCATGGACATGTTCTTCGTGTGCATGTTCTCCATGGACGTATTCTTCGTTTTCATGATCGCCATGTACATGTTCTCCATGTGCATGTTCTCCTTCCTCCACGCCATCGACAAGTACATGCATCTGCGTTCCCATAATCCCGCATTTTGCCACCGTTTCATACGTATATGTCACCGAAGGTATTCCAATGGCATTCAGCCTTTTCATTACATTTTCTTTATCCTCAAATAGTTCAAGTAACGCAGCCGATAGCATATCTCCTGCTGCACCCATTCCACAATCAATATACAATGTTTTCATATTTTCCTCCTGCTAACTGCCTGTTTTCGGTGTCATATGATTGATACGACTCGCCAAAAAACCTGCGCCAAAGCCGTTGTCAATATTGACAACACTCACGCCGCTTGCACACGAATTTAACATCGACAAAAGTGCCGACAGACCTTCAAAGGATGCACCATAACCAACGCTTGTAGGTACTGCAATAATGGGACAATCCGCAAGTCCGCCAATGACACTCGCCAGCGCTCCTTCCATTCCCGCAATCGCAATGATCACAGAGGCATTCATTATTTCCTCCATATGTGCCATCAGACGATGAATCCCCGCAACCCCGACATCATAAAGACGTACGACCTCATTTCCGAGTGTCTCCGCTGTGATAGCAGCCTCCTCCGCAACCGGAATATCACTTGTTCCGCCTGTTGCAACCACAATTGTTCCCATGCCTGATTTTGCTATTGGTTTTCCGATAACAGCAAGCTTTGCCTGCTCGTAATAGGTAAGTGCATGTGACTTTGCAACAGTCTCTGCGGCATCCTTCAAAAGACGTGTAATCAAAATCGTTTCCTGGCCGTTTTGTTTCATTGCATCGACAATATGAATCATTTGTTCCGGTGTCTTCCCCGCACCGTAAATGACCTCTGCAGCTCCCTGCCGCAATTTGCGATGCGTATCAATCTTTGCGAAATCGATATCCGCGAACGGTTCCATTTTTAATTGTAACATTGCTTCGTCAACAGACAATTCCCCAGCCTTTACACCTTCAAGTAATTCCTTTATATCCATGAATTACGCACCTCCGAATCTACGATTACCGCACTATAATCTTCTAATAAGCGGTTTGTAATCTGCGTTTCATATTTGTAAAATCGTTCTTTATCCTGCGAAGTAAACATAAGTACAGCTTTTGTTCCCCGCATACGCACACGAAAATCCCGAAACCCCTGTTCAAACAAATATTGCTCCGCAGCTTCTGTAATCCGAAGCTTTTTTTCAGTAATGATTTCTCCTGTTTTTACGCGGGTTGCAAGACATGCATAGGCCGGCTTATTCCATGTAAAAAGTCCCGCCTCCCTCGAACATTTACGAATCATCGCTTTCGTAAGTCCGCACGTGCGAAGCGGCGAACAGACAGACAGTTCTCGCAACACCTTCATGCCCGGTCTGTCATCCGCATCATCCGATGCATTTGTCCCGTCTGCAATAACGGTATACCCCGCCTCGTGTGCGCCTTGAATAATCGCCTCAAATATTTTTCTTTTGCAAAAATAACATCGATTTTCAGGATTCGAAACGACGTTCTCGCACTGCAAAATATCAAGCTCTATCGTGTACAATTTGACTCCAAGGTCATTCGCAAGCTTACATGCATCTTCATATTCAAATTGTGGCTGAAATTGTGATTTCACGTAAAACGCAGCAACGTCAGCACCACATTTTGTTGCCATAAAGAGCAAATATGCAGAATCCACGCCGCCTGAAAAGGCAATCGCAACACGTCTGTTTTGTTCAAAAAAATCGGTCAATTCCATAATCATACCCTACAAAATGAAACTGCCGAACCAATCCGCACGATCTCTGCACACGAATTGTCCCGACAGTTGCATACTAATCCACATCTTTGTCTGATGCATCCTTTTTGTAAAAAAGCTTTGCACGAATAACGCCCTTTGGATCTTTTACGAGAACAGACACAATCCACACAACAAGCGCGAGTGCCACGACAGCCAATCCAAGAAACATATCGTTTAACATATCCTGCGCGGACGGCCGAAAAAGCGCAGCGCCCACCTTCGCATATTCAAAGCACGCATCAACGAACCACATAAGCGATGCGCCCCAGAACATAAAGCAAAGCATTCCGGTTTTCATTTCATTCTTCGGTGCATTTTTGTACCAGATTGCAGTGGATATTACTGCTGCAAATATTGTAATTAATAATGTCATAATTATCTCCCGTAACTACGCTTCAATTTACTGTTTGATAGTATCGGTAACGATTGCTTTTTTGGAAATGCTTTTTGCCGCAACAAGCATAAGCGCCCATACACCGGTCACAACCAGACACATTGTAGTTCCGACGGTCGACATTTCATGAAGCATCGCAATTGCATCCTCTTTGTTTGATGCAGCTGTAAGGAATGGGAAAAATGGAACAACTTCACCATGCCAAAGGTGCTCAAACGCAAGAAGTCCTGACCCGCCCCAGAGCATTTTTGATAACCAGCCGATTTTTTTTGAGGTTGGAATAGCAACAGCTTCCTCCATCCTATTTTCCGTCTGAATTGTAACAGTTTCTTTTTCTTTTTCTTTTTCTTTCGACTTAACAGCCTTTGCAACGACTGTTGTCACTACAGCCTCTGCTGCCGGAACAATAAAACAACCCATATTTTTCCTCCTTATCATGCATACACTATTGATTATTATGCTGACGCTCCGGGTCAGCAAATTTGGTATATTTTCCAATCCATCGCAAATCAACACTACCTGTTTCGCCACTACGCTGTTTTGCGATAATGATTTCTGCCGTCATAGGCTTCTGCGTTGTCTCCGGATTGTAATATTCATCTCTGTAAATAAACATTACAACGTCGGCATCCTGCTCAATAGAGCCGGACTCACGCAAATCTGAAAGAACCGGCTTGTGATCCGGACGCGAATCAACAGCTCGGGACAGCTGCGACAATGCGATGACCGGAATATTTAATTCTCTTGCAATATTTTTCATCGCGCGGGAAACCTCCGCGATAAATATCTGTCGCGATTCTACATGTCTGGCACTGCTCATCAACTGCAGATAATCCAAAATAATAAGCTGAATATCTTTGTTTTGTTTGAGCTTCCGGCATTTTGAACGAAGCTCCGATACTGTGATGGAAGAGTTATCATCAATATAGAGCGGTGCTTTTGAAATAGCCTCTGTACTCTCAATGACCTTATCCCAGTCATCATCCGATAAATCGCCCACTTTCATCTTCTTCGAATCTACCATTGCATCAATGGCTATCATACGGGAAACCAGTTGTTCCTTACTCATCTCCAAAGAAAATACTGCAACCGGAATATTATGCATAACCGCAAGATCATGCGCGATATTAAGAACAAAAGCTGTTTTACCCATAGCAGGACGTGCTGCAACAAGTAAAAGCTCACCACCATGCATACCGGTAAGCTTGTTATCCAGGTCTTTGAAGCCGGTTGAAAGGCCTGTAACCTGTCCTTTGTTGCGTGCCGCTTCCTCAATCTCTGCAATAACGTCAATTACAATCGAACGAATCGGTACAATATCCGTTGCCCTTGTACGACCTTGAACAAGCTTGAAAACGCTTTCCTCAGCCTGTTCCAAAATCACACCTGCTGATTCGTTTTCTATGTAACAATCCTTCTCTGTATCCTCACAAAGACGAATCAATTTCCGGAGAGCGGACTTGTCCTGAACAATCTGCGCATAATGCTTCGCATTCGCCGATGTCGGAACTGCGGAGATAATCTCTGCGATAAATGCGGTACTGCTGATTTCCTCCGGCACATCCTTTGTCTTAAGCTTATTGCTGAGAGTAATGACATCGACCGGCTGCCCTTCTCTGTAAAGATCAACCATTGCATCGTATAAAATACCATACTGCGCATTGTAAAAATCTTCCTTTGTCAAAAGATCTGCCAGATCGGAAATGACATTCCGGTCCATCAGCATGGCACCGATTACAGACTGCTCCGCCTCTTTGCTATGCGGTTTTACTCGTCTGATACTATTCTCATCCATAAACTAAGCCTCTTCTGTAACTTTCACTGTCATATGTGCAGTCACCTTTGTGTGAAGCTTAATATCTACCACATGTGTACCTACACTCTTAATCTGCTCTTTTAAAACGATTTTCTTCTTATCAATATCATGTCCAAGCTGTTTCTTCATTGCCTCAGCAATTTCCTTTGAAGAAATAGAACCAAAGGTTCTTCCGCCTTCTCCAACCTTAATTGAAACCGTTATCTGCTGCTCTTCCATTGTTGCCGCAAGTGCCTGTGCCTCTGCCAAACGCTCTGCCGCCACTTTATCCTCATGTGCCTTCTTCAGCTTTAACTCATTTAAATTCTTTGGAGTAGCCTCTATACCAACCTTCTTCGGTAATACAAAATTTCTTGCATATCCATCTGACACATCTACAATATCGTCCTTCTTACCAAGACTTTTCACGTCCTGTAATAAAATAACCTTCATGCCATTCCCTCCTTTTTCATCAAATGAATGAACTTATCCGGCGACTTCTATAAGTCCCCTTCCTGATACATTTTTTCAAGCAATTCCTTAATCTGAATAATCGCAAGTGCATTGCTCGAATTCTTTAGCTGGGCACCGGCAATATTGGCATGTCCGCCGCCGCCCATTCGTTCCATGATTACCTGTACATTTATATCATCTACGGAACGTGCACTAATATATACCGTGTCATCCTTCTGTGTAACAACAAAGGATGCACGAATACCATCCACATCTAACAAATCATTGGCAACCTTCGCCGCTACAACTGTAGGTGCCTCCGTATCATCTCCCGGCATAATCTCAGAGATTGCAAAGGAATTTAAGAATATCTCCGAATTCAACACGCCCTCTGCAAGTCTGCGATGGGATTTAAAATCATCTCTGAATAATTTACGGACACGTACAACATCTGCGCCACTTCTTCGAAGATAAGCAGCCGCCTCAAATGTACGGACACCCGTCTTTGTGAGGAAATTATCTGTATCGATAACAATACCTGCATACATTGCATCCGCCTCCAATGGACGAATACGAACCTTTTCCTCAATGTACTGAAGCATTTCAGCAACCATTTCACACGCCGAAGATGCATACGGCTCGATATAGGAAAGTGTTGCATTATCTATTTTTTCGTTTGTCTCTCTATGATGGTCCAGTACGACAATCGTATGAGCCATTGTAAGCAATTCTTCGCAAGCTGTAATGCTTGGCTTGTTTACATCAACGACAACAACCAGCGTATTTGCGTCAACTTTGGAAATCGCATCCGTCTGTGTGAGAATCATATCCTCACCGTATACGCTGTTGCCCTTGAAGCCGTTTAATATGGAATCAATCGCGCCGGTTGCAGAATCAAGAACAATATGCGCATTTTTTCCAAGCGTCTTTACAAGGCGGTACACACCGACTGCAGCTCCAAAGGAATCCGCATCCGGACGCTTATGACCCATAATCAGCACTGTGTCCTTGTTAATCAAAAGCTCCTGGAAAGCCTGAGCCTTTACACGAGCCTTCACACGCGTCGTCTTCTCTGTACCGCTACTCTTACCGCCAAAGTAAGAAATCTGTTCCCCGCTTTTCACGACAGCCTGATCACCGCCACGTCCAAGTGCAAGACCGATGGCAACTCTCGCATATTCGTAGGCCTCAATAAAACTGTTTGTCTCAGAGCCGACACCAATACTAAGTGTAACCGGAATTTCGTTTCCTACGTTAATGCTTTTCACTTCATCAAGTATCGCAAACTTTGTTTCCTTCAGCTGCGGTAAATATTTTTGCGGAAATACAAATAAATATTTATCCTTCTCGAGCTTCTTTCCGATTGCGTCAATTGCCGCAAGATACATATTGATTCGACGGTCTACAAGCGCCTCGACAAGAGAATGTCGAACCTCCTCCGTGTTGTCCATTACCTCATCATAATTATCAATATAAAGCAGACCGGCTACAAGCTTTTGCTCAATATTTTCTCGCTTCATGCGATTTAGCTCTGTTACATCAAACAAATACATTGCAACAAGTGACTGTCCCTGTTCATTTACAGTGCCTTCCTCGTCTTCAAACTGATCATCAAAACGAATCTTACGAAGAAGAACATTGTATTGAATATCCCCGTAAGAAAGCTCCAAAGTCATCTCATTCTCTGCCCGCAGCATATCTGCACCCAGAGTAGGGAAAAAGGTAGAAATATTCTTACGAATCCGCTTCTTTGAACCGTCTCCTATCTGCTTTGCAAATAAATTGTTTGACCAAAGAATTCTTCCGTCTGTATCAAGCAATGCGTAAGGCACAGCAAGTTCGCGCAATAATTCCTTTTGAATCTGTCCCTGGTCAAGCGAAAATTTGAGCATATAACGCATCAAACCAACTCTTGAAAAGACATAAATCGATATTTCTAATGTAAGTACAATTGCAACAAAAATTGTAGCAATCCATGCGCACCTTGTATCGATAAAAAACATACCGATACACAGAAGTACCAAAATGGACGATGCAATGATTGGAATCAGAAAATACATTTCTATTTTCTTTTTCAAGATCTGCTCTTTATCCATACTCTCAACTCCATTCGAACAATTTGCAAGCCGGCAAATCGTTCCGTTTCTTAATATACTATGACAATTGCGCTAAGCGCTCCTTAACCTGTGCTAAGGTTTCTTCGTATTTTGTTAATTTCGCACGTTCTTCAGCAACCTTTTCCTCAGGTGCCTTCTCAACGAAGCGTGGGTTTGAAAGCATACCGGATGCTCTCTTAATCTCACCCTCCAGTCTTGTCTGCTCTTTTGAAAGTCGCTCAAGCTCTTTTGCAATGTCAACAAGCTCAGCAAACGGCATATAAATAACTGCATCATGGATGACTACAGAAACTGCATCGTCTGCTATACCACTCTTATCCGCCTGTACAAGAACATCACTTGCATAGCCAAGCATCGCAAAGAAGTTCTTTGATGCCGTAAATACATCACGAAGCTCTTCCTTCGCAGAAACAACATAAACCGTTGCCTTCTTGCTCGGTGCAACATTCATCTCACTGCGAATATTACGGATTGCACGAACCGCTTCCTTAATCTTGTCAACGGCCTCCTCATCCTGCTTGAAGCTAAATTCCTCCTGAAATACAGGCCAGTCAGAAACCATAATGGTCGGTTCGTCCGTAAGTGTACAGAAAATTTCTTCTGTCACGAACGGCATATACGGATGTAAAAGCTTTAGTCCCTTTGTAAGAACCGTCTTTAATGTCCAGATTGCTGCTGCCTTTGTCGTATCATTATCGTCCCAAAGTCTTGGTTTAACCATTTCAATGTACCAGTCACAAAACTCTTCCCAGAGGAAATCATAAAGCTTTGATACAGCTATACCAAGTTCAAATTTCTCCATATTGTCAGTCACTTCAGCAACCAGATCATTCATCTTAGACAAAATCCAACGGTCCGCAAGCGTGAACTGATAATCTGCCATCGCCTTTGCACTGTCCGCCTTCATTGCCCCATCAAGTGCTGTAATGTCTGCCTTTTCAATGTTCATCATAATGAAACGTGAAGCGTTCCAAATCTTGTTTGCAAAGTTACGGCTTGCTTCGACACGCTCCCAATAAAAACGCATATCGTTGCCCGGAGCATTTCCTGTAACTAATGTAAAACGAAGGGCATCTGCACCATATTTATCGATAACCTCAAGCGGATCGATACCATTTCCGAGTGATTTACTCATCTTACGTCCCTGATCATCTCTTACAAGACCATGGAACAATACTGTATGAAACGGAAGCTTGCCCATCTGCTCAATTGATGAAAATACCATACGGATAACCCAGAAGAAAATGATGTCATAGCCCGTAACAAGCACATCTGTCGGGAAAAAGTAATCAAGATCTTCTGTCTTCTCAGGCCAGCCAAGCGTAGAGAATGGCCAGAGAGCGGATGAAAACCATGTATCAAGTGTATCCTCATCCTGCTTGATACTTGTGCTGCCACACTTCGAGCACTTACATACCGCTTCCTTCGCTACGTGAATTTCACCGCAATCCTGACAGTAATAAGCAGGAATTCTGTGTCCCCACCAAAGCTGTCTTGAAACACACCAGTCGCGAATATTATCAAGCCAGTTAAAATAGGTCTTGTTCATACGCTCCGGAATCAGCTTCAAATCACCGTTAACAACTGCCTCCTTTGCCGGCTTTGCCATCTCAGACATCTTAACAAACCACTGTGGCTTAACCATTGGTTCAACAGTTGTCTTACAACGGTCGTGTGTACCAACCATATGTGTATGCGGAACAACCTTAACAAGCAATCCCAATGCATCTAAGTCAGCAACCATAGCCTTACGAGCCTCGTAACGATCCATGCCGGCATATTTACCGCCAAGCTGATTGATGGTTGCATCATCATTTAAAATGTTAATTTCTTCAAGGTTATGTCTCTTACCAACCTCAAAGTCGTTCGGATCATGTGCAGGTGTGATTTTTACACAGCCTGTACCGAATTCTTTATCTACATAGCTGTCTGCAATTACAGGAATCTCACGATCTGTAAGCGGAAGCTTAAGCATCTTTCCGATAATATCCTGATAACGCTCATCGTCCGGATTTACGGCAACTGCCGTATCACCAAGCAATGTCTCCGGTCTTGTTGTAGCGATTTCAACAAATCGGCCTTCCTCGCCGACTACCGGATAATTAATATGCCAGAAGAAGCCGGCCTGCTCCTCATGAACAACCTCAGCATCCGAAATTGATGTCTTACAAACCGGACACCAGTTACCAATACGGGAACCACGATAAATATATCCCTTGTCGTACAGCTTGCAGAATACTTCTGTTACGGCTGCGTTATTCCCTTCATCCATTGTGAAACGTTCACGCTCCCAATCAGCAGAAGACCCAAGCTTCTTTAACTGGTTAACGATTTTGCCGCCGTACTCTCTACGCCAATCCCAAACGCGCTCCAAGAACTTCTCACGTCCGAGATCCGCCTTCTCGATACCCTCTTTTTTGAGGGCCTCAATTACCTTAACCTCTGTCGCGATCGCTGCATGGTCCGTACCCGGCTGCCACAAGGCATTGTACCCCTGCATACGCTTAAAACGGATCAAAATATCCTGCATTGTATTATCTAATGCGTGGCCCATATGTAGCTGACCGGTAATATTTGGTGGTGGCATAACAATCGTAAACGGTTTCTTGCTTCGATCAACTTCAGCATGAAAATATCCATTCTTAACCCATTTTTCATACAAACGACCTTCAATATCCGAAGGACTGTATGTTTTTTCAAGTTCCTTTGCCATGATGTAAAAAACCTCCAATGTATGTAAATTTAATTAACAGCAATATTGTGTGGTGACAATGATTCGTTAATGACTTCCTCCATGCCCGGATTATCTGCCAGTGCTGCACGTAATGCCGTGCACGCATTGTCACGAATTTTTTCACTAATCGTCATCCGATTGCTCAAATTCCGGCGACGCTCCATGAGAGCCTGTTTAATGCCTGTGAGCTCACTTCGTTCAACAAACGCATGTACCTGACTAAGCCATACACCCGTATCCCTGACTCCTATGCGGTCAAGCTTTTTCTCCAAACGCTCCTGCTGGACTCGAAGATCATTATCTGCACGGTCAAACCGTTTTTCATCGCGAACCATCTTCTGATACAGTTCATTACGATATTCCAATTCCTTACAGGAATTAACACCATATTTCCGATAAATATATTCCATCGTATTGACGTTATTTATATATTTGACCTTGACCTTATTCAGCAGCGAAATCGCCCGGTTCAGCTTCGCCTCCGACTCTCTTACTTCCTTGCGAATATCAACATATCTTGCATAAGCAATCGCAAAAGCGACGACAGCAAACGCCCCTACAGCAAGCGCATAAAGAGTTACTGCCTTTTTCGCAGACGCCGCATACACAAACAAGCCAATACTTGTAAGCATAAATAACACAAGGATCGTAATAATTACCCCACGGAGGCGTTCAATACGATCCGCATCGTCTGCACGAACATATTTTAAAGATTCCTTTTCCCCTTCTAAGTGACCCATATCACTCTTAAGCATAGAATCTCGCATTTCCATTTCATTTAACTTTTTTATTGTATCAAAAACTTCATCCTCATATGCAGCCATCGTATTATACTGCTCTAACGGAAGAAGCTTTTCAGACTCCAAATAAGCCTGCCTGTCCGCATCTAACTGCAAAATCATTTGTGCGGTTGCATTGATATCTTCTGCTGCCTCAATCGGCAGTTCTTCGATTCTCTGGATATCAGTCAAATAGTTTGTTACAATTCGATATTCAGTTTTGATTTCTTCCATGTGATTTGTCACATCAACTAATTGCTCACAAAAATCCTGCACCGCCTGACGTTCGTCTAAAATGCCGTGCTTCGGATGTGTACTAATTTGTTCGGAAGACTGCTCTTTGCTCACCTGCTTCAATGCACGCTTCGCTTTGCGTTTTGAGAACCGGCCCTTTGCCGACGGCTCGTCTGTCAAATCGTCTGTAGTGTCCTCTGCTGCATGCTCCGTCGTTTCCCCGATTGGTTTTTCTGCCGGCTCCTCTTCATTGAGGTAGGCTTTGAGTTTGCTAAAAAATCCCATTAAATCGCCTGCTCTCTGAATTCATCTTTCAGCTGTCCCAAAATGATATCCATACGCTTATCGTAATCTATCATATCCTTGTTCATTCGATTATAAACCGCACGCTGTAACATTGAATAAATTGTCATCTCGCGAACGTCATCGTTAGACTCCCCAATCTCAATCATCAGGTTTTCAAAATCCTCATCATCCAAATCGTATTTTCGAATCTCCTGACGAATCGTCGCCGAGTCATTCCCCGCTGCAAAAACAATCAAGTAACCGCGCAGGGAATCTTCATTTCCATTCAGCTCATACGCCTTCAAAAAGAATCGTTTTGCATCATAGGTATCTAAGTTGTTTGCTGCTGCAACGGCACGGTTGTGATAAACATTGCCGACAAACACATTGTCCGTAATATCCGGATGATCATCTATAATCTCATCGTAAATGGATGCGGCCTTAATATATCTGCGATATCCAAGATATCCGTCCGCCTTAAGCTTTTTGCGCTGGCTTGGAGAAAGCTTGCGATACTTCTGCCATGCCTCGACATAAGTAACGATTTCCTCCGGCTCATAGTAATCCCCGGCATTCAAAATCTCCACGAGCAAATCCTGTGCATAGGAGGTCTTGTTCGAAAGCGCCGTAAGCTTTGCAGCAAGCTCGCTCATACCAAGCTCATCACGAATCCAGTCAAACAACTTGTCCGAAAGGGCAGATTTACTAATCAGAACCGTGTTGTTATAGATGTAAAAGCATAATTCCTCGTAGGTACTGATTTCAACCTTCGTATTCAGAAATATGAAAGGGTGTGTCGCCTCTTTTTTTGTACATAATATAACTTTGGACATTAGACCTCAAACTCCTTACGGTAAATCTTATTTGTTGTCGGGAACAACTTACCAAAGCCTAAATCCTTGATAATAACTGCTCCTTTGCTCGGTGTCTCAAATTCAACCTCCACCGAAAACTTAGAGGTTTTATTCGGACGTTTCGGGATACCGTGAAGCTTTACAACCTCGCGAATTTCCTTCTCTGAACGTCTGCTCCTGTATACCAGTGTAATTGTATCTGTGTCATCTAAAATAATATGAATCTTGCCGTGGATGTTATACCATTGTTTGCCTCCAAGTGCGATTGGTATGAATTCATCCTCGTCATCGCCGCTTGAAATACCAACATCAAATACGACATTTTCTTTTGTTTCAACAAAGAATCTGTGATAAAACTCCTCGTACTCGCCACCAACGGCTTTATAGCAGGCACCCTTCGTATAAATGTTCTGACCGGCAAACACCCGTCTGCCCTGCAAAAGAATCGAACGCGACTTATTCATCCATTTCTCCGAAAATCCGAGTCCTGTCAAAAATACAGATGAAATGTATGTTTTCTTCATCTCATAATCAACAATTTTTGCAAAGGTAGCATCCATCAGAATATTGTCGCCGCCAAAAAGTGCCAGGTTAAACTGTGCCGTGTAATCCTCATGTGTCACGCTGATTACTTCCGGCTCTTTCCCTCTCGAAATATCAATTCGATAATAATTCAAACCATCCGCATTATAGTCAAACAAGGCGACACTGTTCACCCAAAGATCACTGTCCTGATTAAAAATATAATAAAGACCACTGTCCAAATGGCTTGTAATCTCAACCGCATCCGCGTCGATTCCAAGCTCCTTGTGAAACTCCGAAAGCACGCGGAACATGTCCTTATTGTATTCCGGAATCGTAATGACAAGACGCTTTACGACAGCGCCTTCATAACGATAGAGAAACGAATCGATATGCATTTTCATCATCAGAAGGAACAGCTGACGATACGTGTATCTCATTCCTCCAACCTCAACCGACTCCTCGCTGGCCGCCTTTTGGAACAAGGCATCCAAAATCACACCGTCCTCCTTAAAACGCGCTTCTGACGCTTCCGAACCGACGTACCAGTCACCAGTGCTCTCACTGTAAAACAAAATATTTGGCATCATGTAGGTTTCTTTGTTATTCAATTGGTTTACTGTCTCCGGCTCACGTTTGATATCGTTATAATAACTAATCTGTGTAGAGTCCGAACACAAGTCCAGTCCTATGTAATATGATTCTGCCATGACGACCTCCTAAGTAATCTACAGAATTGATAAGTTTTCCTCAAAAAGATGTACGGTATTTAAGTAAACATCCAGGCTCTCCAACAATTCATTATCTTCACGCATTTCCTGGTTCACAAGCATGCTGTTAATAATTTCAAATCGACTTCGATCCTTGCGGTTGAATGCTTTTGTCTTGAGCGATTCGCTCTCTACAACATATGCAGTTCCAAGCATATCATCGTCGACATTATAAACAAGACGCTCACCGTGGAATACAACGAATTCCTTTACATACATGCCCGGAATCATCTCATCCAAGCGACCTGTCTTATACGTGAGTGACTGTCTTGAGCCTGTGTCAAAGGCATAGCGGACAGAGACATTTTTGTCCGGATCACTCTTATAAATCAGGTATGTCTTAAGGAATACATCCTGCGGCAGCTTGATAAAGGAAGCAAAGCTCTTGTAGAACGGAAGCACCTTACCCGCATCCATGAATTTGCCGACGGTCTCAGAAATCCACTCACGCTGATCGTCTGTATATCGATCGAGCTTTGAGAAATGATGAAGCAACGCCATACGCGAAATCTCATCGTCAATATTGCCCTTCTTAATCTCAAGGTATAGACAGTCAAAGATGTTACCCGGTGTCTGCACGTCTAAAATCAAATAGTTGCGTGCTGCAAAACGAAGGAATGCCTTGACAACAAGTCCTCTGCTTCGTCCACTGTAATAAGCTGAAAAAATATCAAAAATGTATTCCGTATTGCCCATCGCAAACATCGACTGTGCAAGCGTATTTTCCGCAAGAAGCGATACGTCGCGCACACGATTTCGTGCAGTCTTGAACAACGTTGCAAGCTCATCCAAATCCCCCTTGAAGTTGTTCATAATATAAACAAGCATACGCTCATTTACTTTACCCATCTTGTAAAGGTGTACACAGATTGCAAGCAAATCCTCATTGAGGAAGCCATTTGAATCCTCGACACCGTAATCGGCAAGTCGATACAGCTCCTCCGAATCAATCTCATCAAAGCCGTAAAGCTTTACAGCCTGAAATGCCTTGTCAAACATATTCATATCGACAAGATATGCAATCATTGTACGCGCATTTGCGTGGTTCAAATATTCAATATCTAATTTGCCGAGGTACTTTGTCAGTACATCAGCATCCAGATTTTCGTGATAATACTCAATAATATTGAGGTATGCCTGCTGCTTGTAGTCATAAGAAATCTCCTCGCAGCTGACAATATCTCTTGCCGCATTTACCTCAATCGCCTTCTTGTACGTAAAATCGCCAAGCGCCTTGTAATTGTTAAGAAGCACGCGGTAATCTCTTGGGCTGTATTTGCAGCAAATGCCGAGATAAGCCTTCTCGTCTACTATACGCTCTAATCGATAAGGAATGGAACCTGCATAACGGTTACCCTCCGCATCCTCAAAAATAATGGATGCTTCATTTGAAAGAATCTCAACATAGGCTTCCCCGTCAACAATCGGAACGCGCTGTTCCTCCTCGAGCTCCTGATGCGTAACGATAACCGCACGGACGCCCTTGTTAAAGCAGACAATTTTACGTCTGAAAATAATGTTAATAAGCTTCCCGGCATAAAGCGGACTGACGGTCTCCGGATCAAGAAATTCATCGTAAATTACAGTCAGATCATCGCTAACCTTGCCCTTAATGATCATCGTCTCCATAAAGTCCTGCATCGTTGTGCAGTACTCATGATATACCTTCATATGCTGTGCCTTGTTGTATATGACATTGGCATAAAGGTACGCAAGCTCCTGCTCCGAAAGTGTATTCTTGTAGTTCAGATACATAAGAACCGACTGCGGAATCAGGTCATAGCGCTTGAAATTCATACTCTTTACAAAGCACTCGTTAAGACCAATAAACTTCAGGGAATTCTCAACTGCATCGCGGTAGAACCGGTGATATTTATTGTCAAGCTTGTTTGCACCAATCAAAAGTGCACAGATGCTTCGAAGCACCTCAACATTTTTATTTTTGTCATAAATAGCCTCAAGCAAACCGAAAATCTGTGGATCAAACTGCTTGAACGCACCTGCCAGACGAATAAACTCCTCGATGACTTCCTCTGACATATAATGATGACGGATACCCCAGCGTAAAGCCGTAAGCTCAAGGCCTGTTATTTTCTTGAGCAGCAATGGGTTGTTGTTCAAGATTTCACAAAGCTCGAGGTACATAATGCTGCTGTTGTAGCCTGCTTCATACAACGCAACAATCTCGCGATACAAAGCACCCTGATCATCCAAATAGGAATCATCTACAAAGAGCAAAAGCCAGAAATAGAAAATTTTGTCTTCCTGTGTACGGAAATTCCGCTTAATTAAATTGCGTGCATGCTCGATTGACTCCGGATCCTTCTTAACCATCGCCTTGAGGTATTCGTAATAGCAAAGCTGACGGTTTCCCATATTGGAATTGTCAACATCCGCCTCAATACGAAGAAACTCCTGCTCTACGCGCTCGTATTCGCCCTGCATGATATACATATGCATTGTGCCGAGACGATACAAATCCTCCTCCGGAACATAACGCGACAAATTGCCAAAAGCAAACAGCGAACGCGCTACATATTCCTTCAAAGGAAGGTTATCCATACGGTAATCAAGATATGCATGAACAAGCTTTGTCAGGTTTGTCTTGATCATGTGGTTCTTATTCGCTGCACGTGGCGATACGGTCTGCTTTGACTGCGGCTTTGACAAAATAATGTCAATCTCAATCGTCTGATAAATATTCGAAATTACGATACGTCCGGTATTGACGCCATCCGGAACATTTTCCGGTGAAATGAGTACCTCAAGCGAGAACATATTTCCGCAGAAATCTGAGCTTGTGATGCTCTTCTTGGCAGGAATCAAAAAGTCTGCCATTGACTTCACGGTCGAATTTGTGAAGCCCCATGTATTCTTGCTGATATCGATTGAAATCTTTGAAAGCTCTGTCGGCATCTCGACATTTATCTTCGCCTTGGCTACTGACAATGTGAGTGCACGCTTTTTGTGTACATAAACGAGGAACTCCTCCAACGCCTGATTGACAGACTGGCTTTCGAGAAGGCTTCCGTAAATACGCTTTACGATTGGATCACGATTGATAAAGGTACGTTTGAAATCATCACGTACAAACACCTTGGCAGCTTCGCCCCAATTACTTTCGGCAAGGGTTGCGAATTTGAACAGGTCATCGATTTTTTGATCACCAAACTTCACATATGGTGTCGTGATATCAACGGCATAAGGAATTTTGAATTCTCCGCCATCGGTAATAATACTAATATGACCCTTGTAACTCTTACCTGCTTCCAGACAGGTTGCGTCAAATGTGTATTTCACGTCAAATTTACGGTTAATATATGTATGATTGTCAAAACGAAGCAAATATCTGCTATCGTACACAACCGCCTTAATCACATGGTCATTTGTGCTGCTAACATTAAAGCTACCCTCGTAAACTGTACCCGACTCAATATTCAGTTTTAAGAACGATTCGGAAATCTCAACCTCAGGTCTGTCAACCTGAAATTCACCCTTCGCGTAATGTTCTACAATACCCTTCATACGTTCCTCCTGTCCGTCATAGCGGACAAATCTATTTGTTTCAACTGTTGTTTTTTGTCTTGCTATTCTCAAAATACCAACATATAATAATGGTAATGATAGTTATGGCAATATACCATAAAGATAATTACACAGAATAGATTATAACAGATTCGTCAGAAATATAAAAGAGAAATAAAAAAATTCATTTTTACCAAGGGGGATTTATTATATGAGCAAAAATCAATTACGCCTCGAGCAATACGAAACCGTATTATTCAATCAGAACCTGAATCCGCTCGGCATTCCGGAATCCGTTCTTAAAGCACTTGGGGAAAATCTTACAAGCATCGGTCATTATCCGGACGATTACCAGACGCTCAAGACCGCTGTTGCCAATTATACAGGCAACAAACCCGAGCAGGTTGTTCTTGGCACAGGTTCCTCTGATTTACTTCGCCTTTTTATTCCGTTGATTGGAGTAAAAAAAGCGATGGTGCTTGTTCCTTCCTGTTCGGAGTACGAGCATGTCCTTGACATTTTCGGATGCGAAAAAATCGGCTACGAGCTGGACGAGTCAAAGGACTACCGTCTTGATGCCGATGACCTTATCAGCAACCTTGATTCGTCGATTGACTTACTTATTTTTGGTAATCCGAACAATCCAACCTCGCAGATTATCAGCCGCGAGGATATCGAGACAATTGTAAATGCGTGCGCAGCCAAAGGAATTTTTGTAATTATTGACGAAATGTATATTGAATTCGCGGATGACTACAAGGACATTACTGCCACAACGTTGATTGATCTGTTTGACAATCTTGCAGTATTCCGCAGCGTATCAAAATTCTTTGCGGTTCCGGGTCTTCGTTTTGCTTATGCACTCATGAACAATGCTGAGCTTTTATCTATCGTAGGCCTCACAACAACACCAAACAGCATCTCAACCCTTACTACCACCGCATGTACATGCATGTTTGCGGATAGCGGATACATTTCAGAGTCCCGTTCCCAAATACATACCGAACGCAATCTCATTTATTCCGCGGTTTCTACAAATAAGAACGTTAAGATTTACAAGCCATATGCAAACTTTGCACTTGTTCAGATTTTAAAGCCGGGCATTTCAGCTGCAAAGATTGCGGAAGTTTGCAAGCTCAAAGGACTGATTGTCCGGGACTGCAGCGATATTCATGGCCTGGATGAACGGTTCATCCGATTCTCCTTTATGAATCCAAAGCAAAACGATTTGCTTGTCAATACATTTCTGGAACAGTTTTAGGGACGTAGCTTTTTGT
>CALYVE010000004.1 GCA_945492935.1 uncultured Lachnospiraceae bacterium | reverse complement strand
CGATGCTGCTTTGTCTACAGTCTGAGAGCTCTCCGCATGCGGAGAGCTCTTTTTAAATAGAAATACATTTATTTAATTATTCTACTGTTACAGACTTTGCTAAATTACGTGGCTTATCTACATCAAGGCCTTTTGCTTCGGATGTGTAATACGCAATCATCTGCAAAATAACGGCTGTAGCAAACGTTGTAAACTCACTGTCTAACCGCGGAATACGGATATGGCAATCACATACCTTCGTGTCTGTAACACTTTCATCCATGCTGACTAGAACGACGTAAGCACCTCTTGCCTTCACTTCCACAATGTTAGAGATAACCTTGTCGTAAACCTTCTCTTGCGTTGCGAATGCAATCACAGGCACATTCTCTGTAATCAGAGCGATTGTACCATGCTTCAATTCGCCGGCTGCATATGCCTCTGCGTGTACATAAGATATTTCCTTAAGCTTTAATGCTGCCTCAAGGCCCATAACATAGTCAAGGCCGCGTCCAATGTAAAATGCATCCGGGGAAAGCTTAATCTGATTTGCAATTCGCTTGATTTCTTCTGCCTGCTTAAGCGTTTCTTCGATGATATTCGGAGCACTCAAAAGCTTTGAAATAAATTGTCTTGCCATTGTTTCCGTGATGATGTTCTTTACTAACCCTAAGCGGCAGGCAATCAGGTACATAGCAGCTACCTGAACGGTATAAGCCTTTGTACTTGCAACGGCAATTTCCGGACCTGCATGTGTATAGAGAACATAATCACTCTCACGTGCAATCGTTGAACCCTTTACATTAACGATGGAAAGAACCTTTGAGCCAAATGTTTTTGCAAGCTTCAAGGCCTCTAATGTATCGATGGTTTCACCCGACTGTGATAATACGATTGTAAGTGTATTCTCATCAATGATTGGATTCTTATAACGAAATTCGGATGCAATTTCAACCTGTACAGGAATGCGAAGCTTCTCCTCAATCAACTGCTTTCCAACCATGCCGGCGTGCATAGCCGTACCACATGCGACAATGGTAATGCGTTTGCAATGCTCAAAGATCGCATCATCAATACCATCTTCTTCAAAGCTTGGTAAACCATCCTCTACACGCGGTGAAACGGTATTACGGATGGCATCCGGCTGCTCAAAGATTTCCTTGAGCATAAAGAATGGATACCCACCCTTCTGTGCGCCCTCAATATCCCAGTTTACTGTTAAAATCTCCGGTTTCGTAACATGACCTTTGAGATCTTCTACAACAATCTCATCCTTTGTGAGAGTCAGGATATGGTATTCAGGAACAACAAAATAATCTTTTGTAAATGCAATCACTGCTGTCAGGTCTGATGCAATGATAGAGCCCTGATCACAATGTGTTGCAATCATTGGGCTGACATTTCGGATAGCAAAAATCTTATCCGGAATATCCTTAAACATAATACAAAGTGCAAATGCACCTGATAAAAGCTTTATCGTTTTCTTGATCGCCGCAATCGGATCACCCTCATAAAAAATATTGAGTAGTTGTGCAACAACCTCAGAGTCAGTCTCTGATACAAGCTTGTCAGCCAAACCATATTCTACAATAAGCTGACGATAATTCTCGATTATACCATTATGTATTAATACAACATTTCCCGCATGATGAGGATGTGCATTTACATCTGTTACACCACCGTGGGTTGCCCATCTTGTATGACCGATACCACAAGTTGCCGAATTATCATCCGACGCGCACAAATTGCGAAGCGCCTCGACTTTACCTGTTCTCTTATGCAAAGTTACTTCGCCATTCTCCAAAAGTGCCAAACCCGCACTATCATATCCTCGATACTCTAACCGTTCCAGTCCGTTTAATATAATATCTTTTGCGGGAATATTTCCTGTGAATCCTATGATTCCACACATAATATATACCTCTATTCATTTATTTGCTGAACTATTGGATATTTGTTTTGAAGTTACCCTCATATTTGCTCCAATATACGCACTCAGCAATACGGAAGAGCATCCGCCGAATTTTCGATAACTCTTCACCTCGTCACCCTTGACAGCATCTGCAAGGTTCTGGCGCTAAGGTTCTTAACCTTTCGAAATCTATTTCCTCCCAAAATAATAGACACCTCATTTTATCATATGCGCAATAAAAACGCAAATATGCAGGAAAACCCGGAGCAGGCTCCGGGTTAATAATAGCTTAATTCTATATCATTTACATATTGCATTAGATTTTCACTTGCGTGATTGTAATCCCAACATAAATATTCTCCATGTTCATCACTCTCGTAATGCGGATTCACTATTTCATATGGATTTATGTATAAATAGCTATTTCCGGACTGCACAAAACACTCTGTGTAATCATTATACGACTCCGCCAAAAGAAAACTCTTGTTTAAATCATGTACTCCCCATAAATCCTCTTCCGTGAAGCCAACTTCCTTATTACTCGAATCCAATGTAACTTCTGAATAATCGGCACTTTCATCCCAAAACCAAAGGGAAATCCGAAGCATTTTTCCGCTGTTCATATCAAATACAATCGTTCCTGCCGATGACATATAAACCGGATTATAAAACGATAATATTCCGATTTCTCCGGAATAAATGACTTCATCTTCAATAGCTAATATTTTGAGAGCTTTCAGTTTCGGATTTGCTCCTTTATCGTTAAACACTGACGCAAGCGCCTTTTGTCCTTTTTCGCTCAGACTCTCCGAAAGTGTCTGAAGAATACGATTCTCATATTCATTCATTTGACTGTCTGTATATGTCTTGTCTGTTTCAACAAACACGGAATCATTGTTTAACATGGCGTCACTCAGTTGATTATCAGTCATCATAACCGTCGTGTTGACGGCCGAATAGTCACTTTTCGTAATCTTTTTTTGCAATCGTTCATCCTCCCTTTGATAAATCAATTTCGGAATCTCGAGAGCGAGCAAAGTAATCACAATCAAAGCAACAATTGAAACACATATTTTTATCGCCATTTTCGCCTTGCTGCGCTTATGCATATTCTATCTCCTTATTATCTTCTGCACATGAAATTGTTACGGAAATGTCTGTACCAACCCCAACCGTGCTTACGATGTTTAACTCACTGTTATGAATCTTCGCTATCCGTGTACAAAGGGCCAGTCCAAGTCCGGCACCTCCTTGTTTACGGGCACGCGATTTATCAACCATGTAAAATGGTTCCTTTATTTTGTCAATCTGGTCCTCCGGAATACCATATCCCTCATCCGAGACGCAAATTCGGTATTTCTTATCTTCATGCACACCAATTACCATCACCTTCCCTCCGGCTTGGGAAGCCTTGCCCGCATTATCAAGCAAGTTAATCAGCATCGCAATCAATAAAGCAGGTTCAGCCATTACATGGGCCTTGTCAAAATGAAACACAATCGAAATACTATATTTCTTTTCGACAAAGACAGCCTCCGACTGTAGCTGTTTAAAGATTGAACCAATGGATATGCGGCTAAGCTCGAAATCTGCTTTATCCATTACAATGAGATCAAGCAAATGAAAAGACATTTGTTCCAAACGTTTTCCTTCCCGGTAAATAAAATTACTATACTCATATTGCTTGTCCTGTGATATATTTCCGGAACGAAGCAAATCTGCATAACCAATAATTGATGTGAGCGGAGTCTTTATTTCATGTGTAAAATTGCCTACAAAATCCTCCTGCTTTCGAGCCTCATTTTGAAGTGCCCCGATATAATCTTCTGTTCTGCTTGCCAGTTCATTTAGTGTAATGCCTAAACTTTGAACCTCGCATGAACGCATCGCCCGATAGCTTTCATCCACACGGACAGAATAATCTCCGGCAGAGATCTGCTCAGCCGCTTTTGTAATCTTTGAGATAGGTCTTGTAATAAAGCTCGAAAATACCAAAAGAATTACGGCAACTACAACTGAGGAAGCCAAAATCAGCTTCCGGTATAGCTGATAATTTGACTCACGACGAGCAAATACATCACGCAAACTACCATATACAATCAAATAGTAATCATCCAATCTTCTGGATATTTGCAAAGTCTGCTCTCCGTCAACAGTAACAACGCCTAACACCGTTTCCCCGTTTTTTAAATCTGTTACAGAAGACAACCGGTTTTTTTCCTCCCACATCTCATAATCTCCAACAAACGGTGTCATCTCGCCATTGTTTGTCATTCCGATCTGACGCTCAAATCCGGCAAGAGAATATTTTTTGTACGTCTGCTCCGGCACATCCTCAATCGATGAAATGTAGATTGTAAGCATATTCATTGTCCGTTCTGTTTCGGATACCTTTTGTTCATACTCTGAATGATAGAGATTGTTGATAATCAAAAAACCGCCAACGGCAGTAAGTACCATAAGCAGGCAATATGTCATTATAAAGATTTTAAATGAAATTTTCATAGTTTACTCCACAAAACGGTATCCTACCTTAAACACAGTCTGAATTTGCTTTTCGAAACCAAGTTTTTTACGAATACGATTGATGTGTAAATCAACGGTTCTCGTATCGTCATCATACAAATCGCCCCAGACACGTTCATAAATTGTCTCACGATAAAGAGCAATATTTTTGTTTTTGACAAGCAACATTAATAAATCAAATTCCTTATAGGTAAGCTCTATCTGCTTTCCATCTTTCACAACGCTTCTTGATATCGGATCTATCACCACGTCGCAAACATGAATCTTTTCGGCAAACTTATGGAAGCGACGAAGTACAACCTCCACTCTTGCAATAAGCTCAATCCTGTCAAACGGTTTTACAATATAGTCTTCCGCTCCCAGTCGAAGTCCCTTGACACGGTCTCGTACATCGGCTTTTGCCGTAAGAAAAATAACCGGCACATCATATTCCCGAATATACTCAATCAATTCAAACCCATTAATCTTTGGAAGCATGACGTCAAGCAATACCAAATCAAAAACCGCATTTTCAATTGCATTCGATGCCTCTTCCCCATCATATACACAAGTACATGAATACTCGCCTGTACCCTCTAACGTTTCTTTTATTAGATTTGCAATTGGATATTCATCATCCACAACAAGAATTTTCATCATACGTAATCTATCCCCCTTTGCATGATTTCCTTCAAAATCTGTATGCGCATGCACCCTATGATCGTACAATACATAGAAGTTGTATCGTAAATGTAACAAATGCTAGAAATTACCACAAAGTGCACGAATACCGACCAGCATCAACAGATGTACAGGATAAAACGCATAGAATAGATATTTGTTTCCGTGTCCGCGCTCGCCATTGTATTTCAGAACAAACGGCAATCCGAGCAACGCCACAACTTCTATGACGGATACAACAGAAAGTGTCACAATACAAGCCAGCATCTGCTTTACCTTATTATCCCGGAAAGCATATGCAAGTATTATGGCAACAATCCCCATCACATCATAGTCTGCTCGAGACAGGTATGCTATAGCCATTGCCCCAAGTGCTGTCAAAAGAATACCGATCATTCGCAAGCTTGGTTCCTTACATAAATTATCAATTGCATCAATCAAGGTTATCGATATAAGGCCAAATGCAAGTGTAAAAAAAACATTCTGATACGAAAATTCCACCAACTGTCCTGCCCTAACGTCCTCCCCGCGAAGCGTGAAGGCAAGATCAAATGGTATTTCGGAAATAATAGCAAACAAAAGTAAACGCACAAAGTACATAATACGATTGTGCGTTTTTGAAAAACCTTGTATAAGTAAAAAAATAAATATCGGAAATGCAATACGACCAATCAAGCGCATCATAAAATATAACATTACAAGTCCGGTAAGTTTTAAATTGTCCCCCGAACCATGAATTTCAGGATGCGCTTCAATAAATGGCCACACAACAACAGCGCCTGTATGGTCAATCAACATTGTAAGCATTGCAATCCATTTCAATTTGTTTCCTGACATAATTCTTCCCCTAACCCAAAAAGAATCGCCGGAAGCATATGAACACGGTTAAATGGAAACGAGAAATAATAACCATCTACAAAATCATAGGTTGCGGCAATCATTTCTTTGGCAATGCAAATTCCAATGGCCTCTCCCTCTTCCTTCGTTGCATTCTCCGGATAACGCTCGATAACTGCATCTGTAACGGATACTCCCGCAATTTCATTTTTCATAAAGTTTGCATTTTTTCGGCTGACAAGTGGCATAATACCACATAAAATGCGTGCGCCGGTCTTTGCTTTTATTGTTCGGAGATGTTTAATATCATCTTCACTAAAAATCGGTTGTGTCAGGAAGAAGGACGCACCCGCTTCCATTTTGCGAATTACACGCTTGATCTCTATATCTAAATTTCGTCTGTTATGATTGATTGCCCCACCATAACACATTGGAGAAGCAGCAAACATTTCATCATTCATATCACGAAGCATCTGCATAAGCCCAACAGAATCAAAATTAAAAACAGCCTTTGTGCTCTCGCGAACCATAGACGGAATCGGATCGCCTGTCACAACAAGAAAGTTCAAAATATCGTTAATATGTGAACCAAGGAGCTGCGAGCGAATTGCGATTGCATTTTTGTCTCGACAACAAATATGCGGCATAACAGCCATACCCGTCTCCTGTCTGATTTTTTTTGCCATCAAAATCGAATCAATTCGCGTACGTCCGGATGGCGAATCCGGAAATGTAAGCACATCAACATTGGCATTCTGCAGCATACGCGCAGCCCGAATAATTCGGTCATCATTCGCATCAAACGGCGGAGCAAGTTCAACCGCCAAAAGCTTACGTGTCTTGATTGTTCCATCTGAATTATATATAAAACCTTTATGCGGTACGGATTCGTTATCCTTTGCAACTGTTTTGTCCGATTTCTTATGTGGTTGTTGTACGAAGCTTAATGTATCATGAAGTTCTTTAATAAATGTTGGGGTTGTACCACAACAGCCTCCGATGATATCAACGTCCAACTGCATAAGCGCACGGACCTGTTTTGCAAAATATGCGGCATTGTCCGAAAAAGTAATCTTATTTCGGACACGTCTTGGATAACCTGCATTCGGAAGCGCAATCAAATACTTATCTGTTCCGGAAAGCTCCTCAAAAATTTGTTTCATGTGTCCCGGTCCGACGCCGCAATTTAGTCCAATGGCATTTACCATCGGCAGTTTCTTCACAACATCAAATAGTTTGCTTGCACGAAGTCCCTGATTCGTGTAGCCATACTGATTAACGGAAAACTGTACAATAATAAACAATTCTTCGCTCGCAATACGCTCCAAAACAGGAACTATCACATTTATCGAAGCAAATGTTTCAAAGTTCAGAATCGTAATTCCCTCATCAAGAAAGGTCTTTGCTATCTGATAATACTCTTCTTCTACATCGGATTGCTCTCTGGAAACGTCCGTCGGAATCGGTCCGATATCACCTGCGATAAAGGTTGTATCTGCATCTGCACCCGACTCGCGAATTGCCTGCCTGGCATGCTTGATTGCCGCCTTGATGTTTGCCTTTACAACCGAGATGTCGTTCCCGAGATATGCCGTATTCGATGCGAACGTATTGGTACGAATCAGCTTTGCACCTGCTTCAAGATATGCTTTATGAATTGAAACCACACGTTCCGGGGCATTCGTATTCGCGATTTCAGGGGCCTCCCCTGTTTCAAAGCAATCAGCATAATACGTACCGAAGGAGCCATCCGCAAGAAGCTTATGGTTTTGTAAATATGATTTAAACATCACAATTTCCCTTTGCCCAGGCACTACCTACATCACATCTTCCGTGATGATATGTTTCCAAGGTCTCACCTTCCTGTACAGTATCATCCACATGGAGTTTAATACGTGCAACACCTGACCCCATACGATCATCCAACAACGTAATTATGTTTTCTATGTCCTGATAATTTTCCATTGAAAACCCTCCTTCATAATGCCAGTTATTTCTGACAAAAAAAATCTATAACTTCATGTATTACTTTATTATACGCAATACTCCGGGCATACACTCAAAGCGCATCTTTTTTGTGTCTGCCAGAAATTCTCCGTCTGCATGCAGAGTCATAGGTTTCGATAACGAAACATACATACTTTCGTATTCTTTAATTGAGAAGCAGCGGAATTTCTCATGCTTTCCAATGATTAGAAACGGCAAAACAAAAAATGTTCTCCATACCGGAATATCATGCACTGTACAAAGAGATAATTTGCCGTCATTCATCTTTGCCTTTGGTGTCATAGGAACACCACCGCCCTCAGCCTTTGCATTCATCGATGCCGAAAAAACAAGCTGGTTATATCCAACGGTTGATCTGCCGTCTAATTTGACAGTTGCACGGCATGTACGCATCGAAAGTAACGTCTTGATGGTAATCAGAATATATGCCATCTTTCCGAGACCAAACTTGTTTAATTTCATTTTGAGCTTCGATTCATTTGTAAGCTTACATACAATTGCATCAAATCCATAGCCGGCACTTATCGCAAAGTAGTGAGGTTTCTCACATCCTTCATAAGATACAAGACCTAAGTCACAGGCATAAACATTTTCATTAAATATTATATTTCGAAGATTCTGTTCAACATCAGTCGTAATCTTTGCGCCCTTCGCAAAATCATTTCCGGAGCCCGCCGGAATCAAACCGACCTTGACACGTTCAAAATCTACAATGCCGTTAATCACCTCATTCATCGTACCATCTCCGCCCAACACTACGATACGAATATCATCGTCCGGCAGAGAAGATATCTTTTTCGCTAATAAACGTGCATGTCCGGCATATTGTGTGCGAAATGCTTTGTATGGAACATGCCAGTCCTTCAGGTATGTTCGAACCTCTCTCCAGATCCCCATCGACTTCCCTGTCTTAGCTGTCTGATTTACAATGAAATATAACATCCTTTGTCTCCCCTTATATTTGTCTTTTGTGCTACAAAAGCACACCATCTCATCCGAAATGGTGTGCCAAATCATTACATACCGAGTTCCTGCTTAATTGCAGCCATCAATTCATCATATGTCTCATATGCCGGCAGTTCAGGATAATCTGCCTTAATCTGCTCTGTACTCTTGAATAAGAAACCGGCCTTACTTGCCTGAATCATGCCAAGATCATTGTGGCTGTCACCACTTGCGATTGTTTCATATCCAATCGACTGCAATGCCTTTACTGTTGTAAGCTTCGACTGTTCACAACGCATCTTGAAGCCTGTAATTTCTCCATTCGGTGCAACCTCAAGTGAATTGCAGAAAATTGTTGGCCAACCAAGCTTCTCCATTAAAGGCGTTGCAAATTGTGTAAATGTATCGCTGATGATGATGACCTGGCAAATGGAACGAAGCTCATCTAAGAATTCCTTTGCACCCGGAATCGGATCAATTTTAGCGATTGTTTCCTGAATTTCCTTCAAGCCCAAACCGTGTTCCTTTAATATTCCGATTCTCCAATTCATGAGCTTATCATAGTCGGGTTCATCTCTTGTTGTACGCTTTAACTCCGGAATACCACTTGCCTCAGCAAAAGCGATCCAAATCTCCGGAACCAAAACACCTTCTAAATCTAAACATGTAATATACATTGAATTAATCCTCCGTCTACTGACTATTTCTTAAATAATCCACCAATTTTGTCTGCTACCCCGGAAAGCTTGTCACCTGTAAGCTTCGCCTTAACACCTGTAATAATCGCATCTAACTGACCATCCGGAATATCAACACCGGCTACGTCCTCAATTGTCTTCTCCGGATCCTTCTGAAACTTATCCAAAAGCTTTGGATCCCCTTTTACCTTACTGATAATCTCATCGATTTTACCCTTTAAATCAAAACCCATAAAACGCAAATCCTCCATTTCATTATTTGTGATATAACTTCTTTGTTTCATAACATGGCTCGCATGTCAAATGCATTCCGAGATTACGGAAAACGCCCTCATCAACAGACGACAAGATAACACTGGAATGCACCTCACAGCCTTCAAGATTTGACAGCTGCTGCATCAAAAGCTCTGCGTCCGGTTGTGTTGAAGCACATATCGAAAGTGCAAGCAACATTTCGTCCGTGTGTAATCTTGGATTGTGATTTCCTAAATGATTGACCTTTAAGTCCTGAATCGGTTCTAAAATGCTTGGGGAAAGAAGCTTTGCTTCATCCGGCAAACCTGCCAGCATTTTCAGTGCATTCAAAAGTGCAGCAGATGATGCACCGAGCAAAGAAGATGTCTTGCCTGTAACAATACGACCGTCATTCAGCTCGATTGCAACAGCAGGACCACCTGTCTCTTCCGCACGATCAACAGCAGCCTTAATAACCGGACGGTCAGCAGTTGAAATTCCCGCCTCTTCCATCAAAATCTGCAGCTTGCAAATTGCTTCTTCCGAAGCTGCAAAGCTACCCTTTTGCTTGTCACAAAGACCGATGCAGTATCTGCGAATCATCTCTTCCTTCGAGGCTTCTCTCGTCGCTTCATCATCTATAATACAATTGCCTGCCATATTGACACCCATATCTGTTGGTGACTTGTATGGAGAGCTTCCATAAATTCTCTGGAACATCGCATTGAGAACCGGGAATATCTCAACATCACGGTTGTAGTTAACGGTTGTCTCTCCATATGCCTCTAAATGAAATGGGTCAATCATATTTACATCATTTAAATCTGCTGTAGCAGCCTCATATGCCAAATTCACCGGATGCTTCAACGGAAGATTCCAAATTGGGAATGTCTCAAATTTGGCATATCCTGCATTCACACCTCGTTTATGCTCATGGTAAAGCTGAGAAAGACATGTTGCCATCTTTCCGGAACCGGGCCCCGGAGCGGTTACAACAATAAGAGAACGTGTTGTCTCAATAAAGTCATTTTTGCCATAACCATCTTCACTAACAATCTTAGCAATATTCGATGGATAACCTTCAATCTTATAATGACGGAAAACACGAAGCCCAAGACTCTCCAGCTTTTTCTCGTACTGTAAAACACTTTCCTGGTCAACAAACTGTGTAAGAACGACACTGCCTACATAAAGACCATAGCTTCGAAATGCATCAATCAGACGCAAAACATCAAGATCATAAGTAATACTGAGATCACCACGAACCTTGTTCTTGATAATGTCATTTGTATTGATTACAATGACAATCTCAGCCTCATCCTTTAACTGTGTAAGCATACGAATTTTGCTGTCAGGCTGAAAGCCCGGCAAAACTCTCGATGCATGAAAATCGTCAAATAATTTGCCTCCGAACTCTAAGTATAGCTTGCCTCCGAACTGTGCAATTCGTTCCTTAATATGGGCCGACTGCATCTCCAAATATTTATCGTTATCAAATCCTCTTCTAAGCATGAATTACCTCCAAATAACACGCTGTCGTATAAAAAAACTGTCTATTATTATATACCTTTTTAAGGGTTAACGTCAATCACGTTCGCCGATTTCTGTTCCAAATTATGTTCTAATTTTTTACGCACAATGATATAGCAAATGATGTGTGCTATTGTCGTCACAATCCAGCTCGCCGGATATGTCAGATATAGCGAAGTAAGCGTATGGAACTTCTCCATACGGAAGAATGTAAAAATCCAAAGAAGTCTCAACCCACAAGCGCCAATCAGTGACACAATCGTTGGAATAACAGAATAGCCAAGTCCTCGAAGGGAACCAACCATGACATCCATCATTCCACAAAGACAATAGGTTGTGCAAATGACCGCAATACGCGTCATACCGGCATCCTGTGTAACCGCCTTGGATGTAAAGATTGACAGCATCGGTCTGCCAAAAACATAACACAAATTACCAAGTACCAGGCCAACCGTAATAACAGCAAGTTCCGCCTGAATCAAAATTTTATTAATACGGTCATATCTTCCTGCACCGATATTCTGACTTGTAAAGGAAATCGTTGCCTGATGAAATGCATTCATCGAAACATACACAAAGCCTTCGATATTCTGTGCTGCCGAATTACCGGCAACTACGATATTTCCAAATGAATTGACAGACGACTGAATAATAACATTGGAAAACGAAAAAAGCATTCCCTGAAAGCTTGCCGGAAGACCAATTCGCAAAATATTTAAAAACCGGTTTTTATGTATCCGAAGCTTTTTGCATTCCAGCCTTATTATATCTTTTTCACGCATCATACAACGAATAATTAAATATGCTGATATACACTGCGAGATTACAGTTGCAAGAGCAACACCCGCAACACTCATGTCAAATACAACAACAAAAAGCAAATTGAGAAGCACATTGATGACACCTGCAAACGCCAAATAATATAGCGGTCGTTTTGTATCTCCTACCGCCCGCAAAATTGCACTGCCAAAGTTATAAAGCATCATTGCGGTCATACCCAGAAAATAGATTCGAAGATATGTTGCAGCCAGTGGAAGAACTTCCTTTGGCGTATTCATCCACTTTAAGATTTGTCCAGCTCCGATGCATCCGATCAGTGTCAAAAGAATGCCGCTGATTACCGCCAGAAGCATCGCTGTATGGATTGTCTCTGAAGTTTCCTTTTCCTCCTTTGCACCATAGAATCTTGCGACCAGAACATTGGCACCAATCGAAAGACCAAGGAAGAAATTTGTAAGTAAATTTATTAAAGAAGTGTTCGAACCAACCGCTGCAAGCGCATCATCACCTGCGAACTTACCAACTACCACAATATCCGCCGCATTAAACAAAAGCTGCAAAATGCTCGAGCACATAAGCGGTACGGCAAATGCAAGAAGCTTTGGTAAGATTGGGCCATTACACATATCGATTTTGTATTGATTTGTCTGTCTCATAATCCATCACCTCTAATACTATCTGACAGATATACAAAATTAGAATTGCATATATTCTGACATCATACATACTCCGGAGGCTCCATGTGAAATACACTCCTTTATGCGCGCCTCATTTATGCCACCAAGTGCATACACCGGAATTGTTGTATTATTGGATGCTTTTTCCAAAAAGTCAAGTCCTTTTGCTTTTACTCCTGGTTTACATTGCGTCTCGTAAACCGGACTAATCGTTACATAGCTTGCCCCCTGACATCCGGCAAATTCTGCCTCTTTTACCGTATGTGTTGAGACACCAACCGTTTCGAAATGATGCGTCTCATCGGAAGCCATCTGACAAAAGCTCGCATACGGCAGATGAATATGAAAATGGTTCAAGCGTTTAGCAGCTTCTATAAATGTGTGCAAGACAAGCAACACATTGTATCGCTTACATATATCAATTGCCTTCCTGGCAAGTGCCTCGTATTGCACTTCATCCAAGTCCTTTTCACGGAGGATAATACTATCCGCACCGCTCTCGCAAACCTTTATAATTTGAAGAAGAAGCTTATGAAAAGCTTCCTCTGAATTGCAATCTTTAATATTATACTTTTCACAGACAAGCAGCCTGTTTGTAATACATATTTTCTTATACATAGACATAATCATTTAATACCGGTTGCAGCCCCTCTGCTGCCACATCCTTATACATCTCATCAAAGCTTCTGTCATCTGATATTTCGAACTGCTCGTCACCTGCATCAGCCTCCGTCTGTCCGGAATATTTACTCTCATGGTCTCCAATACCTGTCGATACACCGGCAGACACCTTTGTTGCGGCAATCTTAATGATACCATCACGAAAATGCTTCTGCTCGCGTGAAGAAACCGTAATACCGACGAACGGAAGAAAAATACGATATGCACAAAGCACCTGACATAGCTCCTTCTCGTGGACATCAAGCGGATTAATCTTATCGTTATTAATAATCGGTCGAAGTCTCGGACAGGAAAGGGAATACTCCGCATGCGGATACTTACGCTGTAAATAATATACATGGAGTGCACTTGCCAGTGCATCCTTTCGGAAGTCTGCAAGGCCTAAAAGTGCTGAAAATCCTACGCCTCGCATTCCGCCAAGAATTGCACGTTCCTGTGCCGCAAATCGATACGGAAATACACGCTTATGTCCAAGCAGATGAAGTGTCTCATACTTCTCACTGTCATAAGTCTCTTGAAAGACAGTAATATAATCTGCCCCGCACTCATGCAGATACTTATATTCATCTGTATTTACCGGATAAATCTCAAGTCCGATATTTTTGAAATACTTCTTAGCAATCTTACAGGCATCTCCGATATATTCCACGCTACTCATCCCACGGCTCTCGCCGGTCAGCATCAAAATCTCTTCGATACCGGAATCTGCAATCACCTTCATCTCATGCTCGATTTCTTCAAAATTGAGCTTTTTTCGACGAATGTCATTGTAGCAGTTAAATCCGCAATACACACAATAATTTTCACAATAATTCGCAATGTACAGCGGAGTAAAAATATAGACCGTATTGCCAAAATGCTTACTTGTCTCTATCTTGGCTTTTTGTGCCATTTGCTCTAAAAACGGTGCTGCCGCCGGGGAGAGAAGTGCCTTAAAATCTTCAACATCACACGTATCCTTTGAAAGTGCATAACGCACATCTGCCGCTGTATATTGCTCATAATCATAAGCATTCATCTCACCGAGAACTTTGTCAAAAATATCTGAGGAAATGACTTCCATTCCTTCCAGATAGTCCATATGATTTGCGCGGGAAGAAGGGTCATTTTCAAGACGATGCTTACGCTCCAGACTCTCCTTTGATAAATTCTTTGAATCAATAAAAAATTGATTTTCTCCCACTACGCTCACCTCTAATCCATTAATCTCTTAAAAATCCCGTAAGCGGATCCGATGCCTCTGCTCCACGTTCTAATACTCTGCCGAGTCCTGCAAGATATGCCACACGACCAGCCTCAATTGCCGACTTAAATGCACCTGCCATTGCAGGGATATCTCTTGCCGTTGCAATTGCTGTATTTGCCATAATGGCAGCTGCTCCCATCTCCATAGCCTCACATGCCTGAGACGGTTTTCCGATGCCGGCATCAACAATAATCGGAACATCAAGCTCGTCAATTAATATCTGAATAAATTCCTTCGTCGCAAGTCCTTTGTTTGAACCAATCGGAGAAGCAAGCGGCATAACACAAGCTGCACCTGCATTTACAAGGTCACGCGCTGTATAAAGATCCGGATACATGTACGGCATTACAACAAATCCCTCAGCCGCAAGAATCTCCGTTGCCTTTACAGTCTCAACATTATCCGGCAACAAATATTTGCTATCCTTCATAATCTCTATCTTAACAAAATTTCCACATCCAAGCTCGCGTGCCATACGCGCGATACGGACTGCTTCCTTCGCATCTCTCGCACCGGATGTGTTCGGGAGTAAGGTCACTTTCTCCGGTATATAGTCTAAAATATTTTCGGTTGTCTTTGTGTTCGTGCGACGAACGGCGAGCGTAATAATCTCTGCGCCTGCCTGTTCCACTGCTGCGCGAATTAATTCAAGCGAATACTTTCCTGAACCTAAAATAAATCTCGAATGAAATTCTTTTCCGCCTAATACAAATGTGTCCTGATTCACGAGTGTCACTCCTATCTATAATCTATTCTTCCGTCTCTCCCGTAATATGTTTCACGATAAGCTCAACGATTGTATTTGCCTGATGAGCTGCACAAATCATAACACGTGGCGCCATAAGGCCATATTCTTTTGCTATTTCAGATTCGCCATCACCACATAAATAATAATGACTTGTCACCTTACGGGTTGTAATGGAATTGCCGCTATGAAAACCTGCCATACCGGAAGCACCAACTAAATATTTCTCCGGCATATGCTCCAGCACATAGTTTGTAAGCATTGCCTTTTGTTCCGCAACATCAAATGCTTCGCAAACAAAATCCGCATCACCAATCAATGCCGCACAATTGTCCTCCGTGATGCGAACATGAGACGTCTCAATCTCAATATAAGGTGAAAATCGACGAATCTCATCCGCAAGGGCCTGTGGTTTCGGCATTCCAAGCTGTTTTAAAGCATACTGCTGCCTATTGATATTACTAAGATCCACATTATCAAAATCAATTAAATGAAGCTTACCGACACCGGTTCTGGCAAGTGCAATCGCAATGGAAGAACCAAGTCCGCCAAGACCGCAAATTGCAACCTTAGCTGCAGAAAGCTTATCCTGAATTTCTTTTGTGTGTCGCAACTCAAGAGCGGATGTAATTTCTTCCTGTGAAGGAATCTTTTTATCCTTATGCATATCAGCCACCCCCTACAAAACTAACAACCTCAACAACATCTCCCGCATGCAGAATAAATGATTCATACTGCGACTTCGGAACAATTTCTTCGTTGCATTCCACAACGATACGATCCATACGATATCCCTCACGGGTAAGGTAATCCATCACAGAAATATCCTCAATTTCCACATCTGCACCGTTAATTTTTATCATAACAATCACCATCCATCAGCCTATCATTAACCTTTATTTTAACACATCCATTGCTTATCCCGCAATCATTCCTTGTTAGTGTCCCGAACGATACCTGTTACATAAAACTGTAAAATAATCATTCACAGTTGCACCGTTTTGTGCCTCTCCGTCAAATGCAAAATAACAAATCTTAAATTCTTTTTCATCCATATCCAGAATAAACTGCATCATAAGCTTTTGCTCTTTTCCTTTATAATACGTCATTCCTTCAAACTGAACAATATCTTCATTCTCCGTGGACGTAAAAGCCTCCCACTCAGGCTTTGTACAATAGTAACCAAGCCCCTCACCAAAGGTTATATCATCATTTTCAACAAAAATGCTCTGTTCTTTGATAAAATCAATTCGATCGTCAGGCAATTTGCGGGCTTCCTTACCGATATTTGCTTCTCCAATACCCATAATGCTAAACCATACGCAAAGAATAATCCCGACAAGCTTCTTGAAGCTGTCCTCTCTGTAATTCTCCCATTTTTTTACATTCAGGCAAAATGCAAGAACGCCACCGATAACAGCGCCAAAAATATGACCATAAATATCTACATTTCCGCGCATAGAAAGCAATGCAAATATCACCATGAAAACAATGGATGTAAGCATGTCACTACGTTTTGCCGCACCATCTTTCAACTTATCAACAAACAGATATGCACAAATAATTCCAAAAACCGCACCGGATGCTCCGACACAAAATCTTACACGTGACGGATTTATCATGTGTGAAAGAAATGTTGATGCGATACCCGCTCCAACACCTGAGCCAAAATAAATGACCGTCATACGAAGCGAGCCAAGCTTCTTTTCAACATCATGACCAAACAACCACAGACACACCATATTGTTTGCTATATGCTCAAAATTCGCATGCAGGAACATATAGGAAATAAAACGTCCGAATTCATGATTCTTCGTAATATACTCATAATTAATACCACCTGCAAGCACGTGATCCGTGCCGGCTCTCAAGCACAAAACACCTGCTATCACATTTGCCACAATCAGTATTAAGGTTACAATCGGGAAATGCGCCCCTTCGGTCATTCGTTTATTCGTTCCACTCACGTAAATCGGTTCCAAATACTCAGGTGTCTCGTAATATCCGGATCTTTTGTATATTTCGTTATCCATACCGGCTGTTTCTTCATCAACCGGATCCCCCGAATAGGATCCTATTTTTTCTGAATCATCCCACATATCATAAGGCTTGTCTTTGTCTAAATACATCTGACTCCATTCCTCTTGTTTCATAACATTCTCCTAAACATTTTTATCGATCATCTGTCTCAAAAAAAGGTATTATGATAGTTAAAATCCCAATTCCTCATTAACCAGAATAACCTTGATACGATCCTTATGACGACTATATCGTGTAATCAGAATCTGACAACAGATGCACTGTTCATGCTGACATTCCATGCACTTTCCATACTTTGCACAAGGAGTGTCAAGACCAAAACGTTGTGCGTTAATTGGAGAGGCGATATATTTTGCGCGACGATACGCATCCTCCTCCGAATGCACGAGCTTATTCATGCCGACAATCATAAGAACATGCTTTGGACCATAGGCAAGTGCGGAAACCCGGTTTGAGTTACCATCCACATTGACGATAACACCGTTTTCGCTCATTCCGTTCGCGCTACAAATAAAATAATCACAATCCGTAATAATTGCTTTTTCGATGCGCGTCTTCTCCTCAGGGTCTGTAATCGTATCACGTTCTAATACGTTATAGTCCCCCTCCATCAACGTCTTTGTCAGACCAATCTCATGTGCGCTCATAACCCCGCCCCAGCCAACAGTGGACCCTGTTGGAATAATGTCGAGTGCAAGCTTCCTTGCATCTTCCTTCGTCTCCGCATAAAATGCTTCCATATTGCGATTTTTTAATGCGTTAATCACCTGTGGTGCTAAAACACGATTCCGTTGCTTTTCAACTTCTGTCATACTATTTCCTCCTAAGTCAATCCTATCATAAATTAATGTTTATCGTTTCTGTAAACAATTCATCTGCAAGTACAACTCGCAAACAGAATACTACGATTCAGCAAATGCTACAGTAAACATGCTGTCTGCGAGAAGCACGCCTTTTTCGTTTGTGAGCTCTACAAAAAAGACTCCAAGCCTCTTGCCCATTTTGCGGACATTCAAGGTCGCAATCATTTTCTCTCCGATAACAGCCGGACGATAATAATGAATACTACCCTCTGAAACAGCGCCGGCACGACCGAGTTCGTCAACGACATATCTGCCAACCGCCTCATCGCACAGAAGGTAGGAAATTCCACCTTGAACGAAACCGTTTGAATTTTTATTTTCTTCCGTCGGAATATAAGAAATTGCAAATTTCTCACAATCTTCTCTCACAATATCCGCGCCAACAAATTTGAACATAATATATCTCCTTACTTCCATAGTATAAATTCCAGTTTACACTCAAAGATTATTATACAGTATTATATACTATTTACATACACAGAAAAAGCGTTTTTGTTTTACAAAAAAACGCTTTCATCTCCCAAATTATTACGTTCGGCGTACACGAAAAGATCTTGCGAACGCGAACGGTTATAATTTCCCTTGACTGTTGTTATTTCATGTGGTATATTTATAACATCACGAGCGAAATATATCACATTCAGGAGGTTTATTATGAAACATAAAATCAATTATTTAGGTTTTTTATCTCTGTTGGCATTGATAGCAATCATGGGCTTTACAACTGACAATGACGGTTTATATGGTTTTTTCGGCTTTGCCTATTATTTTCGATATTTTTGGGTTATTCCGGATGAATATTTCCGGCATAATGTTCAAAAGGCCGCAACCTTCGCTTTTATGTCAGAAATGGTTTCTCTTGTTCCTTTTATGTTTGTCTGCACGTATATTTATGGTTCTACCAAAGCAGTTCCTATCGCATTTGGTTTAAGCTTTGCGGTAACTATTTTTGCATTTACGATTGCACTGATTGCATTCGAATGGGAAGAACGAAAAGGAGCAGAAAATGATTAAAAATCGCATAAAAGAATACAGGGCAAAATATGATATGAAACAGGAAGATTTGGCAAAAATAGTAGGTGTCCGCAGAGAAACCATAGGAAATTTAGAAAAAGGCAGGTATAATCCATCATTGGTATTAGCATGGAACATAGCAAAAGTATTCCATGTTTCCATCGAGGAGCTTTTTACTGTCGAGGATGAATAAGTTGAAAGACAAAATGCAAACGAGGAATTCACAGAGCAACTATACCCGTGAATTCCTCGTCAATGCGGAACATGTTTCCGTTTTATTATTCCCCTTCAATAAACAGGACGCCTAGCGTTCCCGGACCGCAATGACAGGAAATCACTCCGCCGGCTTCCGTCACAAAAATCTCATCAAATACATGCAAGCTCAAAAGATAGGATTTCACTTCCTCAACAATATCATCTGCTGCCTTTGAGTGTGTAATAAATACTCGGTCCTTCTTTGCATGCTTTAACGATTCTTCCATTTCTTTCACATATTCTGTTGTAACCTTGCCTATTTTTCCGCGGTACTTTTTAGAAACGGACATTGCCCCGTTTTCTACAATTATTTTTGGATGCAACTTAAGCAAGCTGCCTGCAAGTGCGGCAACACTGCTGCAACGACCACCACGATGCAAATAGACAAGTGTGTCAACAACAAAGCTTGCACGAACCTTTGGTTTTAACATTTCCATTCTTGCAACAATCTCTTCACGTAATTTTCCTTCCTTTGCCATAACAGCCGCTTCCACAACAAGTAAACCAATTCCGGTTGAAAGATTCGCAGAATCAATGACACTAACCTTATCTCCTGCATCAAGTTCCTCAGTTACGAGACGAAATACATTTCCGGTTGTAGACATTGAATCAGAAATCGAAAATATCACAATCTCGTCACCTGCATCAAGTACAGGCTTCATCAAATCGATTGTGTCATCCATTGCACATGCAGAAGTCTTCGGGGTTGTATTGTTTGCGTCTGACCACGCAAATATTTCATCCGTTGTAATCTCAATACGATCTCTATATTCTTTATCTCCAAGCTCGATATGAAGCGGCACAAGCGTAATCTCATATCGCTCTAACAATTCCTCTGATAAATCACAAGTACTATCCGAAAAAATCCTAATCATAATTGCCTCCTATATTTCCTGTCCAGTCTTAAATCTGCTCATCATTGCTACAATTCTGTTCGTTTGCACAGATGAATAATACCTTGTTCAAATCTTTTTCTATTTAACTGCCTAAAAATACAAAAATCGACTTTCCTACAAAAACTCAACTTTACCGTCTTCCAGATGATAGATAGCTCCGACAACTTTGAGGCCTTCCTCCTCGAGGTGTTTGATGTCCACATTTTCATCAATGATCTTGACACTTCGCTCGACATTCAGGCAACACGCCTTAAATTCATTTCGCTCGTTACCGATGGCAAGAGAAATCTCATGCGTAATAAATTTGATGTGTCCATCCGGGTCGTGATTCATCGCCGCATCAACCGCTCCGCAGCGGTCATGACCAAGCACAACTACAAGACGACAGCCAAGATGATCTGCTGCGTATTCGATACTTCCAAGCTGATGGTCATCCACTACATTTCCTGCTACACGGATTACAAATAATTCGCCGATACCGGCAGAGAAAATTGCCTCGGGTATCTCGCGGGAATCAGAACATGCAAGAATAATTGCATATGGACTCTGTCCGTTCTCATATGTATCCTTACGTCGTGCCGGGGAAACATCACCCGGATTCGTAATTGCTGTCATGTATCTTTTGTTTCCGTCAATGAGGCGTTGCATCGCATCGTTCGCTGAAATATTGTCTTTCAAAGCTTATCCTCCCCATACATGTTTTCAAGCTACATTATAACTGAAAAAGGAGTCTGAATACAACACTCAGACCCCAATTTTATATATTCTATCTATATAATTTTAGTAGTTCTCTTCATGAATTTCGAAGTAGCTCTGTGGATGATTACATACCGGGCAAACATCAGGAGCCTTTGTTCCAACAACAATATGACCGCAGTTACGGCACTCCCAAACCTTAACCTCTGACTTCTCAAATACCTGTGCGGTCTCAATGTTTTTAAGAAGCGCGCGATATCGCTCCTCGTGATGCTTCTCAATTTCTCCGACGGCTCTAAACTTCGCTGCAAGCTCCGGAAATCCTTCTTCTTCAGCTGTCTTTGCGAAACCCTCATACATGTCAGTCCACTCATAGTTTTCACCGTCTGCAGCTGCTGCAAGATTCGCCTTTGTATCTCCAAGACCTGCAAGCTCCTTGAACCACATCTTCGCATGCTCCTTCTCATTATCAGCGGTCTTAAGGAACAAAGCAGCCATCTGCTCATATCCCTCTTTCTTGGCTACTGATGCGAAGTAAGTATATTTGTTTCTTGCCTGTGACTCACCTGCGAATGCTTCGTGTAAATTCTTCTCAGTCTGTGTTCCTGCGTATTTGTTTGCCATTTCTTTTCCCTCCACTTTTTTGACTATTTTTTCAAAATCTGATGCCGGATGCTTACACAAAGGACAAATAAAGTCGCTTGGTAATTCTTCACCAACATACTCATAACCACAAATTGTGCAACGCCATATCGTCTCTCCGTTTGCGGTCTCACCAACTGCCTTTGGTTTTGGCTTAATATTGTTCATGTAATACTCATAAGTTACCGATGGCGTATCACTAAGAACTTCCATATCCTCTATCTCACCAATAAACATTGTATGAGAACCAAGATCAACCGTACGGGCAACATTTACAGATATAAATGCATTTGTTCCCTCTGTAACGTAGTATATACCATTTGTTCCTCGCTTACACATATCATAGGTAGCAAACTTATTTACTTCTCTTCCTGACTGAAAACCAAAATGCTTGAATAAATCAAAGCCGGCCTTCTGACTAAGCACAGATACGGTAAACTTGCCCGTGCGCATAATCATATCATGTGTATAGTTTGCTTTGTTAACACAAATGCTTATCTGGTTCGGTGTAGAAGCAGCCTGGATAGCTGTATTAATGATACAACCATTATCTTTATCTCCTTCTTTTGCCGTTAGGACAAACAAGCCGTAGCTAAGCTTGTACATCGCCTTGTTATTCATAAGTTAACCCTCCTTTTCTTAATCTAATATATTTTTTGCATAACCTAATTATATATCTTTGTCACAATATTATCAATGTTTTTTCCATCCTTTTTTATTCTGTTTTATATAATAGTTCATCAATATTATGCTCTATTCTTCCCTGTTATTTCTCGACATCAATTCTCGCATTTCCTAGTCTGCAATACATATATTCTCCTTCATTGTATGTTTTATAAAATGTCAAGTTTTGTTGTTTTTTGTTCTGTCAGGGAATCGTTGGCATTATTTCTAACTACAAAAGGCAGCATCCTTGCATGGATACTGCCTTTTTGTATGTTACTATGTTTCTTTAAGCGGAACGCTTAATATGTATAGTAGTAAGAAAACTCAAATTCTACGGAATCTAAGCCTTTTCTAAGGTCTTCGATTCTTGATTTGTCAAATGTAAATGACACATCCTTTACACTATACGGAGCAACTGAGACATTCTTCTTTCCAAAATACTGGCTTGCAATCTTGTCAGACTCATTTGCATAGTTTACAGAAATATTCATTTTGTCAAAATACTGAATCTTTCTGCCTGTGTTATTAACAATAAGAACATCAATTACGATTTGATTATTTCCGTTGTAGTAGATATCTAATGTTTTGAAATCTACACCATACTTATAATCATTAACATCTCTGCTCCAATGATAAGCATATGTATTGTTCGGACTGTTCTTACCTTCGTACTTACCGGAATCTGTGAAGAAATAGAGTGTTCCGTCAATTCTGCGTGAACCGGTTACCATTTCACGAGTATCAGGGTCAAAATAATACCATGTACTGCCAACCTGCTTCCATCCGGAAGCTAAGCCCTTTGTGTCAAAATAATACCAAGCAGTAACGCCGGAATGTACTTCACTATACCATCCAACATACAACTTACCGCTAGAATTAAACTTATAAATCTGACCGTCAATTAACATCAAACCATAATTGTCTGCACCATTTTGCATAATTCCGGATTTGAAATAATACCAATAACCGCCAATTTTCTGCCAGCCGTTAACCATCTTACCGCCGGAAGTGAAGTAATACCATGAACCGGAAATCTGCTGCCAGCCTGTCTTCATTTTACCGTCCGCAGAGAAATAGTACCATGAACCACTGATTTTCTGCCAGCCTGTCTGCATCTTTCCGCCTGCAGAGAAATAGTACCATGAACCACTGATTTTCTGCCAGCCTGTCTGCATCTTACCACCGGATGACAAATAGTACCAATATCCACCATTCGACAACCACCCCTTCTGCATTACACCTGCAGAATTAAAGAAATACCAATATCCGGCAATCTTTTGCCATCCTGTCACTTTAACACCACTTGTGTTATAGTAGAACCAATTGCCGTTTGAAGCCTGATACCAGCCGGTCGTAACTTCAATTATAGTCTCCTCGACTTCCTCATAAGCAACCTCTTCAACAGCCTCTGTTGCTACTTCTGCCTCAGCCAATGTTTCATCCTCTGTTGCCGCATCGGCTGCTACCTCAATCACTGCATCCGTGCCGGTCGCTTCTTCAACGTCCTCGGCAGCATATGCAACTGTGCCAAACATCATAGAGAGCAAAAGTGCTACTGTTGAAATTGAAAAAATACGTTTTTTCATTTTTCTCCTCCTAAATAACATGATAAAAAAATATTAGCATATCTGTCAAAAAAAGGCAAAGACATTATTGTCTAAGGTACCGTCTAAATCGGATACATATAATGCGCTCACAAATTTTCCTCCAAATAATCATTTTCTGCCTTCTCAATATAATATATCATACTTCTTTCTATTCTTATACAAAAACGTCCCAAGACAAATGTCCCGGGATGTAATAAGCATCTCTGAAACGTCGTAAGACGTCCTGGATTGTGAAATTGATTATCTCTTTGTTAACGTTTTGAGAGCTTGAAAAGCCCTGAAATAAGGGATTCCTTACATCAATTGTTGCATACGTGTTTTACACGGTATACTGCTCAGAGTGTTCCGCAACTTCTCATTCGCTGACAAAACTTGTACCG
>CALYVE010000003.1 GCA_945492935.1 uncultured Lachnospiraceae bacterium | reverse complement strand
GGTGTTGAAGGCTCCGATACGATTGAATTTGCGCTTGATTATTCCGTGAATGCCGGAAGTTCTTCGGCTCATAATATTGATAGCAGTATACCGGTTTATAATCTTGAAACAATGACACAGGAAGAGTTCGAAGCTATTATCGTTGATAATACAGGGCTCATAATGCAGTGGACAAGTGATTTTATAATGAACACAGGCGAGCTTGGACAGGCGCTCATGGAGTTGCTTGAGACAACATCGGATGATATGGACTATCAGGAAGAGTATGAAGACTATGAAGACTATGGAGAATCAGAGTCAAGTGATTTGTCATTTTCTGATGCATACCTCAACGAGGACGGATACTCTGTTAAGATTGAAAGCGGTTTGGATGGATTTACTCTGGATTATATCTCAGACTATTTCGTTGACTTAGTAAATGCGAACAATACTTATATTGAGTATGAAATTAATACATATGAAACTGTAGAAGAGTTGCTTACCGGTATGGACGCGCTTGACTGTGATGTCCTTGATTATGTGGAGAATGAAACAATTGATCAGGACGGAATGGAAATTCATTACTCAAAGATAGAATATAATGCGGGATATGGTGATAAGACCATTTACAAATTTGCAAGATATATGGATGAGGATGTATATCTTGTGATGACAGTAACTTATGATTCCGCTTATGATTCATTTACAGCGGATGAGCTTGTTATGGGTATCACAGATCGTTACGTTACAATTCTGTAAAAGAAATAAAGAGGTTTTATATATGCAGAACAATCCTTGCATTCAGATAAAACAAAAACAATTTGGGGCAGGCACACCACTTGTGTGTGTGCCCCTTGTTGGAAATAATGAGGCTTCGCTTTATAAGCAGGCGGATGCAATTGCAAAAGCATCAGAGAACGCAACCATTGATGTTGTAGAATTTCGTGGGGATTATTTTGAAGGTCTCGGTGATAAAAGCCGCCTGAAGCATTGTTTGGAAAAGCTTCGCGAAACGCTTTCGAAGCAGATTTTACTTTTTACAATTCGAAGCGAAAGTGAAGGTGGAGAGCCTTTGGCATTTCAAAGTCCAACGTTAGCAGAGATAAACGAATTTGTTATAACGAACAGACTTGCGGATCTTGTTGATGTGGAGCTTTATTCGGGGGAAGCGAGCGTGAAGCATTTGGTTTCCTGCGCCAAGGCAAACGGTGTCTATATTATTATGTCAAATCATGATTTTCAGGCAACACCTGCAGAAGAAGACATGATTGAGCGTCTTTGCCGGATGCAGGAGCTGGGAGCGGACATTGCAAAAATCGCTGTCATGCCGCAGTCAAAAAAGGATGTGCTTACACTTCTTTCGGCAACAGAGCATATGAATCGTGAATTTGCAAAGGTTCCGATTGTTGCAATCTCTATGGGCGGACTTGGTGCAATCAGTCGCGTCAGTGGCGAAATCTTCGGAAGTGCCATGGCCTTTGCAACGTTGCAGCATGCATCGGCACCCGGCCAGATACCGATAGAGAAGCTGCAGGTGCTTTTAAATGAAATCCATTGTTTTTGTATATAGGTCAAATAGGTATAATTAAAAGAAGCATCGTCATTGGACGATGCTTCTTTTAATTATACCGCGGCCTTGTGGGCGTGGACCCTGCCGGCAGTGCAATGAGAGAATTGCTGATGAAGCAATTCTTCCTAATTATGATATGTTGTAGTCCGATTATTCTGTAGGCTCGCCTGCAAGAGGGTATTTCACGCCCCATGCGTTGCGGAGACCATCCATAAGGCGCATAATGCGGAGTGTCTCGGAGTGAGGCATCTCGGCGAGTTCGTTTTTGCCAAGGATGATTGCGTTACGAGCTGCGATGAATTCATATTCGTAACCGGAGATTTGTGTTTCCGGCTTTGTGATGTTCAATAATTTCTGACCGTTGCTGTATACGTAAAAGCGCTCCGGATTCAAGACATTTTCAATAACCATATATCCGGTTGTACCATAAACAACAGCAGTGTTATCGGTCTCAAATAAGGTTGTTACTAAAGCAGTTCCGCTCTTGCCATCCGGGAAACGGAACATCAATGTCTCCTGCCCGTCAACGCCTGTCTCAAGACGCATGCATGTTGATGTGATTGCATTTGGAGCAGCACCAACAAGCATCGTTATGTAGTTCAACGGGTAAACACCAAGATCTAATAAAGCGCCACCGGCGAGTTCCGGTTTGACGATACGTTCGTTTGTGTCAAGCTTGAACCCTATGCTCGTAGCGACGTGTGCAACGCGGCCGATGACACCCTTGTCGAGCGCTTCCATGATGAGATGATACATCGGAAGACAACGCGTCCACATAGCTTCGGCACAGAATACATTTTTTTCTTCGGAGAGCTCAATTACTTCCTGTGCAGTTGCAGCGTTATGGGTAAATGATTTTTCAACGAGACATGGCTTGCCGGCATTGATACACATCTTTGCCTGCTCAGCATGGAATGCGTGCGGTGTTGCGATGTAAACAAGCTCCACATCCGGATCTGCGAGCAGTTCCTCGTAGGAACCATAACGTTTGTTGATGTTATATTTGTTACCGAATTCTTCGGCTTTCTGTAGGTCGCGGGATGCGATGGCATATGGCTCGAAGGCTTCGAGAGCATTTAGTGTTTCTGCGATTGTACCGGCAATTGCACCGGCACCAAGAATACCAACCTTAAAATTAATCATTTTGTAACTCCTTTTAGTATAGTAATTTGCTATGAATCAACCGAATTAATTATACTTGAAAAACAAGTAAGATTCAACATAACATAATTTGCTTGTATATATTCTAATATGTATAATAACAAAGCATAAAATGTTTAGCAACATAAAAAAGTCTTGTGGTATACTATGGACATGTTGTGGATTACACAAAAGAACGTTTTTTACAAAATCAAGGAGGTTACGTAACATGAAAAAGGCAAAGAAAATGGTTATTGCCTTAGTTGCAGTTGCTTTAGGTGCAAACATGTTCGCTGGTTGCGGAAAGGTTAAGGATGATCCGACTACAGCAACTGTTGCATCCACTACAGATGTAACAACAGAGGCTTCGCCAACAGATGTAGAACCGGAACAGCCAAAGGTTGAGGTTCAGAAGGATATTCCGAACTGGAAGGATGCGATTACAGATGGTCTTGGTGAGGAGGCAATTGCAGGCTTTTGTCTTGCAAATACCAGTTTAACGGATGAAGCTTTAATGGAGCTTATTGAGAAGCATGGTAATGCGATTACACTTGAAAATGAGTTAAAGCCGGACGCTACGTTTGGATATAGCAATGATGTTTGTCCGGGAACAGAAGAAGCAGAGTTAAATGGCGAGAAGCTAAAGGTTCCGGTTATGGACCATAGTCTTGCTGACAAGGTACTCGATGTAATTCTTGCATGGAATAACGAGCATCCGGATGACCAAATTAAGGTAAGAGGTCATGTTCTTGTATGGCATTCTCAGACTCCGGAGTGGTTCTTCCATGAGGATTATGACACAGAGAAGCCGCTTGTTAAGGCAGAAGAGATGGATAAGCGTCAGGAGTGGTATATCAAGACAATGCTTGAGTATTACGTAGGCGAGAATAGCAAGTATAAGGATTTATTCTATGGCTGGGATGTTGTAAATGAGGCAATTAGTGATAATAGCGGTACATACCGTAATTCTTCTGAAGGTTCTATGTGGTGGAAGGTTTACGGCGACGAATCATTTATCATTAATGCGTTCAAGTATGCCAATAAGTACGCTCCTGCAGAGCTTGAGCTTTACTATAACGACTACAATGAATGTGTAGCAAAGAAGCAGGAAGGTATTGTGAACCTTCTGAAGGCTGTTAAGGCTGAGGAAGGCGAGCCGGGCGTTGGTACTCGTATTGATGGTATGGGTATGCAGGGACATCATGATATGTATTCTCCAACTGCAAGTCAGATTGAATCAGCGGCACGTGCATATGCAGAAGTTGTAAACAATGTTCAGATTACAGAGCTTGATATTAAGGCAAATGGTATGTATGACGGAACAGAGGCAACAAGAGAGTTTGTTTACAAGACAATGGCTTACAGATACAAAGAGATCTTTGATACATGCAAGGCTTTAAAGGCGGACGGAATTAATATTTCCGGTATTACGATGTGGGGTGTCATTGACACTTATTCATGGTTAAATGACCAGGCAACGGTTGGTGGTGGTACAGATGGTACCCAGGCACAGTGTCCGTTGTTGTTTGATGGTGATTATCAGGCAAAGCCGGCATTCTGGGGATTTGTTGATCCGACAAAGCTTGATCCGGACACAAAAAAGGTAACAGTAATTGAGTACCAGGACGATACATTTGCATTCGGGAATACTTATGAGGTTACTTCTGAAAATGCATCATACACATTTGTTCCAATGTGGACAGCAGATGGCTTAAAGGTTAAGGTTACGGTTGTAGACGGAACAGAGGATGCTACAGATGCGATTGAAGTATATTATGATTTCGACAATTCAAAGAGCGAAGCGTTCGAAGCAAAAAGTGTTGTTGTAAAGCGTGCAGATGCGGAGGCAACAGCTGATGGATATACAGCAATCGTTGACGTGCCAATGGAGCTTTTCGCATCCCTTACAATTGGTTTTGACGTTCGTGTGATTGATGGAAATAATATTCTTTCTTTCAACGATACAAAGGATACACAGGAGACAAGCAGCAAATTTTATGCAGAAGCATTGATGAAGCCTTACACAACAATCCACAGAGGTACAATCACGGTTGATGCGGAGCTTGATGAAGCTTGGGCAAATGCACAGGATGTTCCGCTTTACATTGTTGTAGGTGAGGTTGAGGTTTCTTGTAACATGAAGCTTCTTTGGGATAACCAGTGCCTGTATGTTTATGCGACTGTAATCGACCCTGATTTGAACAAGGTTAATTCAGAGGTTCATCAGCAGGATTCCATCGAGGTATTTATTGATGAGAACAACCACAAGTCGGAAGCATACGAGGAAGATGACAAGCAGTATCGTATTAACTTCAAGAACGAGAGATCTTACAATGGTTCTAAGTGTGTAAGAGATAATATTGAATCTGCAGCTAAAAAGACAGACAATGGTTACGTTGTTGAGGCTATGTTCAAGTGGACTGATGTAAGACCTTCAGCCGGCATGGAGATTGGTCTTGAGCTTCAGGTAAACGATGCGAACAGCACAGGGGAACGTATCGGAACACTTAGCTGGTTCGATACAACCGGTACAGGCTGGACAACACCTTCTGTTTACGGTAACGCTATGTTGGTTGATTAATTTCTATAACGATTTTCAGAACCCGTGATAGGTACGGACCATAACACCGTTTGGTGTTATGGTCCGTACAGATTGCGGGTTTTGTTTTATTATTTTTTTCAGAGATATTGATTTTGGCTATACAGAAATAGCGCAATTATGGGATTTTATTGACATTTTCGCAATATATGAGGTATACTGAAACTTGGTGTATTGACTTTTTTAGCATGATGCCGTATTATTTCGGCTTATATAAAGAAAGGAAACATAGATATGTACGAAAAAGTATCTACAAAGCTGGACTTTACCTCACGTGAGGAAAAGGTTTTAGAGTTCTGGAAAGAGAACAAGGTATTTGAAAAGAGCATCGAAGAAAAGAAAGACTTGCCAACCTATACCTTTTATGACGGCCCGCCAACCGCAAATGGTAAGCCGCATATCGGTCATGTGTTGACTCGTGTTATTAAAGATATGATTCCGAGATACCAGACAATGAAAGGTCATAAGATTATTCGTAAGGCTGGTTGGGACACCCATGGACTTCCTGTTGAGCTTGAAATAGAGAAAAAGCTTGGCATTGATGGTAAAGAGCAGATTGAGGCTTACGGACTTGATCCATTTATCAGACAGTGTAAGGAGTCTGTTTGGCAGTACAAAGGTATGTGGGAGGAATTCTCCGGTAAGGTCGGATTCTGGGCAGATATGGATAATCCATATGTAACATACCATAATTCCTTTATTGAGTCTGAGTGGTGGGCGCTCAAGAAAATTTGGGATGACGGTCTTTTATATAAGGGCTTTAAGATTGTTCCATATTGCCCTCGTTGTGGTACACCTCTTTCTTCACACGAGGTTGCACAGGGATATAAGACAGTGAAGGAGCGTTCCGCAGTTGTACGCTTTAAGTGCGTCGATGAGGATGCTTACTTCCTTGCATGGACAACAACACCTTGGACACTTCCAAGTAACGTTGCACTTTGCGTTAATCCGGATGAGACCTATTGTAAGGTTAAGGCAGCAGATGGTCGCACATATTATATGGCAGAGGCACTTCTTGACACAGTACTTGGCAAGCTTGCTGAAGAAGGTAAGGCAGCATACGAGGTTCTTGAGAAATACAAGGGTATTGATCTCGAACGCAAAGAGTATGAGCCACTGTTTGAGTGTACGAAGAACAAGGTTGCGTCGCTTCCGGAGAAGGGACACTACATTACATGCGATTCCTATGTAACTATGTCAGATGGTACCGGCATTGTTCATATTGCGCCTGCTTTTGGTGAGGATGATGCCCAGGTAGGCAGAAAATATGAGCTTCCTTTCGTTCAGTTTGTTAATGGTAAGGGTGAGATGACAGAGGATACCCCATATGCAGGTATGTGGGTAAAGGATGCAGATAAGCAGGTGTTAATCGACTTGGATGCGGCAGGACTTTTGTTCGATGCTCCAAAGTTTGAGCATGAATATCCACACTGCTGGAGATGTGATCGTCCGCTTATTTATTACGCAAGAGATACCTGGTTCATTAAGATGTCTGCCGTTAAAGATAAGTTAGTAAAGAATAATAATACAGTTAACTGGATTCCGGAAGGTATCGGTAAGGGACGTTTCGGTGCATGGCTTGAAAATGTTCAGGACTGGGGACTTTCGCGTAATCGTTATTGGGGTACTCCGCTTAATATTTGGGAGTGTTCGTGCGGTAAGCGTCACGCCATTGGATCTATCGAAGAATTGAAGTCTATGAGCAAGAACTGTCCGGAGCAGATCGAACTTCACCGTCCATACATTGATGAGGTTACGATTACATGTCCTGATTGTGGTGGTGAGATGAAGAGAGTACCGGAGGTTATTGACTGCTGGTTTGATTCCGGTGCAATGCCGTTTGCTCAGTGGCACTATCCTTTTGAGAATAAAGAGATTTTTGAGGACAACTTCCCGGCTGACTTTATCAGTGAGGCAGTAGACCAGACAAGAGGCTGGTTCTATTCTTTGATGGCTATTTCAACCTTGCTGTTTGATAAGGCACCTTACAAGAATGTTATCGTTCTCGGTCACGTTCTCGATAAAGACGGAAATAAAATGAGTAAGTCTAAGGGGAATGCAGTTGACCCTATGGAGGCTTTAAATAAATTTGGTGCAGATGCGATTCGCTGGTATTTCTACAGTAACTCTGCTCCATGGCTTCCGAACAGATTCCATGAGGATGCTGTTAAGGAAGGACAAAGCAAATTTATGGGTACATTATGGAATACATATGCTTTTTATGTACTCTATGCGAACATTGACAATTTTGATCCTACAAAATACAGCTTAGACTATGACAAGTTATCTGTGATGGACAAATGGTTATTATCAAAGCTTAACACAATGGTTAAGATTGTTGATAATGGTCTTGGATCATACAACATTCCGGATGCAACAAAGGCCTTGGCAGGCTTTGTGGATGATATGAGTAACTGGTATGTAAGACGTTCACGTGAGCGTTACTGGGCAAAGGATATGCCACAGGATAAGATTAATGCTTATATGACGCTTTACACAGCACTCGTTACGGTATGCAAGGCAGCAGCGCCTATGATTCCATTCCTCACAGAGGATATTTATCAGAATTTAGTTCGTACCGTAGATCAGACAGCACCTTTGTCAATTCATCTTTGCGATTTTCCGGTTGCAGATGAAAAGATGATTGATAAGAACCTCGAGACAAGTATGGATGAGGTTCTTAAGATTGTTGTATTTGGTCGAGCAGCCCGTAACACAGCGAATATTAAGTCACGTCAGCCGATTGGCAATATGTTCATCAAAGCGGAGAACGTATTAGATAACTATTTTGTAGATATTATCCGTGACGAGTTAAATATTAAGGAAGTGTCATTTAAGGATGACCTTTCCGCATTTACATCCTACAGCTTCAAGCCACAGCTTCGTACGGTAGGACCAAAGTACGGCAAACAGCTTGGTGGTATTCGAGAATATCTTGCAAACGTTAATAGCAGCGAGGCTATGGCCGAATTAAAGGCAAACGGTGCTATTAAGTTTATGGTAGGAGATGTCGAAGTATCTCTTGCAGAAGAGGATCTCTTAATCGAAGCAGCAAAGATGGAAGGCTTTGTAACAGAAGGTGACAATTATGTGACTGTTGTTATCGACACAACATTAACTCCGGAGCTCATTGAAGAAGGATTTGTAAGAGAAATTATTTCGAAAATCCAGACAATGCGTAAGGAGGCTGACTTCAATGTAACAGATCGCATTAATGTATATGTATCAGGCAATGACAAGATTGCCGGTATCATGGAGAAGAATGCCGACGAAATCAAGCGAGTTGTACTTGGCGAAAATTTTGTATTTGGCGAAACAGTGGGTGAAGGCAAAGAGTGGAATATCAACGGGGAAAAGGTTACATTTGGCGTTTGTACAGTTTAGTAAACATGGAGAGTAGGAGGAAAATTGAATGAAGAAAGCAGCAGAACCGAAAGTAGTAACATTTGATAAAGAAGGCTTCAAAAAAGAAGTTATCAACAATGTTAAGAATCTTTTTAGAAAGACAATCGAAGAGGCATCTCAGCAGCAAATTTTCCAGGCAGTATCTTATGCTATCAAGGATGATATTATTGACCGTTGGATTGCAACACAAAAGGCCTATGAGAAAGCAAATCCAAAGACAGTTTATTATTTGTCAATGGAATTTTTAATGGGACGTGCACTTGGCAACAACATGATTAACCTTACATGCTATGAGGAGATTAAAGAGGCGTTAGCGGAACTCGGGTTCGACTTGAATGCGATTGAAGACGAAGAGCCGGATGCAGCGTTAGGTAATGGTGGTCTTGGCAGACTTGCAGCATGTTTTCTTGATTCCCTTGCAACCTTGAACTATCCGGCTTACGGTTGTGGTATCCGTTACCGTTATGGTATGTTCAAGCAGGCAATTGAGAATGGCTTTCAGGTTGAGAAGCCGGATAACTGGTTAAAGAATGGTAACCCATTTGAGGTAAAGAGACCGGAGTACGAGGTTGAGGTTCGTTTTGGCGGTTATGTAGTTACAGAGTGCCATGAAGGAAAGAACTATTTCGTACACAAGGATTATCAGGCGGTTCGTGCAATTCCTTACGATCTTCCGATTATCGGATATAACAACAATGTAGTTAACACGCTTCGTATTTGGGATGCAGAGCCGGTACAGGAATTCAATTTAACATCCTTTGACAAGGGTGAGTATCAAAACGCTGTAGAGCAGGCGAACCTTGCTCGTAACATCGTTGAGGTACTTTATCCAAATGATAATCACTATTCAGGTAAAGAGCTTCGTTTAAAGCAGCAGTACTTCTTCGTATCCGCTTCTGTACAGCGTGCGATTTTGAAGTTCAAGGAGAACAATGCAGATATTCATGATCTTCCGAACAAGGTAACGTTCCAGTTGAATGATACACATCCGACGGTAACCGTTGCAGAGCTTATGAGAATTCTTGTTGACGAAGAGTGCTTAGAGTGGGATGATGCATGGGATCTCACATGCAGAACATGTGCATATACAAACCACACAATTATGGCAGAAGCGCTTGAGAAGTGGCCGATTGACCTCTTCCAGAGACTGCTTCCGAGAATTTACCAGATTGTAGATGAGATTAACCGTAGATTCGTTCGTAAGATTGAGGATATGTATCCGGGTAACCAGGATAAGGTTCGTAATATGGCAATTCTCTATGATGGACAGGTTAAGATGGCGCATCTTGCAATTGCAGGAAGCTACTCAGTAAACGGTGTTGCACAGCTGCATACAGAGATTTTGAAGAAGCGTGAGCTTAGAGATTTCTACGAGATGAGACCGGATCAGTTTAACAACAAGACAAACGGTATTACACAGAGAAGATTCCTTCTTCACGGTAATCCGCTTCTTGCAAACTGGGTAACAAAGAAGATTGGTGATGGCTGGATCACGGATCTTCCGCAGCTTGCAAAGCTTAAGAAGAACGCTACAGAGAAGAAGTCTCAGAAGGAATTCATGGAAATCAAGAAGCAGAACAAGATTCGTCTTGCTGAATACATTAAGGAGCACAATGGTATTGATGTTGATCCGAATTCAATCTTTGATGTTCAGGTTAAGAGATTACATGAGTACAAGAGACAGCAGCTTAATATTCTTCACGTCATGCACCTTTATAATGAGTTAAAGGCGAATCCGGATATGGATTTCACACCAACAACATTCATTTTCGGTGCGAAGGCAGCTGCAGGTTACAAAACAGCGAAACTTACAATTAAGTTAATTAACTCCGTAGCAGATGTTATCAACAACGATGCATCAATCAAAGGCAAGATTAAGGTTGTATTCATCGAGAACTACAGAGTATCAAATGCAGAGATTATCTTTGCGGCAGCAGACGTCAGCGAACAGATTTCAACAGCTTCCCGTGAGGCTTCCGGTACAGGTAACATGAAGTTCATGTTAAACGGTGCAGTTACACTCGGTACTATGGATGGCGCTAACGTAGAGATTGTTGAGGAGGTTGGCGTAGAGAATGCTTTTATCTTTGGTCTTTCTGCAGAGGAAGTAATGCGTTATGAGCGCGAGGGTGGATATCATCCGATGGATATCTACAACTCAAATCCAAAGCTTAAGAAGGTTCTTGATCAGCTGATTGATGGCACATACTCAAACGGAGACAGAGAACTCTTCCGTGACTTGTATGATTCATTATTGCATAAGGATGTTTACTTTACATTGAAGGATTTCGATTCTTATGCGGAAGCACAGAAGCGTGTAAATGCAGCATACAAGGATCAGGCGAAGTGGGCAGAGATGGTAATTCTCAACACAGCCTGCTCCGGCAAGTTCTCATCTGATCGTACAATTGAGCAGTATGCACAGGAAATCTGGAAGCTTGAGAAAGTTACAGTCAATATGTAATATAGAAATGATTAGGGCGGATGCTGCATTGATATGTCCACTGTCTACTTGACAGGGGCATTTCGATGCAGCATCCGTCTTTTTTTGCTTCTTTCCACATATACTATAGGATAGAGGAATAGGTTTTTGGGGAGGTGTTATGAGCGAGCGAATCACAGTGACCCTGACGGGAATCATAACAATGCTTTTTCTTCCATATATCATAACGATGCTTATGAATGGGCATCATACATCCGATAGCACAGCACTTGCAAATGTTTCGACAGGACGAGATGTTTTAATTGAAATAGAAGGTGCTAATATGCTTATGGATGTTGAACAGTACATAGCGGGGGTTTTGCCCGGGCTTGTGGCACCGGATAGCGATATGAAAATTATTGAGGCGCAGGCAATTGCGGTACGTACAAAAATATATTATGAGATGGGAGAACGGACGGTCATACCGGCAGATGAATTGGAATTTAAGTATTATTCATTATATGATTTGATAGAGCGATATGGAAGGGCGAAATACAAGGATGCGAAAGCGGCTTATGAAACGGCAACAATAAACACAATAAAGAAACGAATCTAGTATGTATAAAAAATAATTGCTTTGCCCATACTATGTTTAAGCACCAAACGAATAGTAGGAGGCAAAGAAATGAAACAGGTTATAGCTTTTTTAAAAACGAAAGGATTCTATATTGCACTTGGAACAGGTCTGGTGGCATTTGCCGGACTTATGGCTTTGTATGATTACAAGGGTGGTAAGGAATCTGCTAAAAACGAGCAGGCGATTGACTTAAATCAGCCTGTACAGTCGGATGATGAAGCGGTGGAAGACGAGTCGGAGGATGAGCCGGAGGGTGAGCAAACAAATATTGCAGAAACAGCCGGTCAAAGTATCAAGACAACAGAGCAGCAAAAAAACGAAAAGCATAATGAAGTAACTGAAAATGACAAAATAAGCACGAATCTTGCAGGTGCAAGTGATGCAACGGAAGAAATCTATGATCCGGAAGTGGCAGCAGCCTCCGGCGAGGTTGTTATGGGTATGGACGAGGCTGTGTTGAGCTATGATGGTTCACAGGCACTTGCATGGCCGCTTGTAGGTACAATTGTACTTCCTTACAGCATGGATCAGACGATTTATTTCAAGACACTAAATTGTTATCGTTGCAACCCGGGAATTATGATATCCGGTAGCGAGGATGCGCCGGTTTATGCAATTTATGATGGTAAGGTGCTTTCTGTTGAAGAATCAAAGGAATTTGGAACAACTGTAACGCTTGACCTTGGAAACGGCTATCATGCAATTTATGGTCAGCTCAAAAATGTTTCCGTAAAGGCAGGAGATTGTGTCGATAAGGCGCAGCCAATCGGAGAAGTTTCTGTGCCGACAGCATATTATACAGAAGAGGGAACGCATCTTTATTTTGCAATGACAAAGGATGATGCTCCAATTGATCCAACATATTATATGCAATAGAAATTATTCATGAAAAACTCCATTTTTTGCATTCTGTACAAAATAGACGAATGGAAGTTCCCAAATCGTGAATAATGACAAAATTTGGTTACGGTAAGGTAATATTAACCAAATTATATTGACATAATGTAGCCTTATAGGTAAACTAAATGCGTATATATGTATATTGGGTTTATTTTTGTAAAAGAGGGGTAAAATGAGTTTTACTAAAATAAAAAATGAACTGAATACGGAGGATACAAAAGTCCTTATTGATTCAATCATAAATGTTGATAAAAAGGCAGCGTTTGTCATTGATCGTGAGAATTTTGAAGTGTTGTATATGAATGACAATGCAGAAAAGATTTTTCACGCAACTGTAGGGACTCCTTGTTATGAGATTTTTTGTGAAAAAGACCATGCATGCATTGATTGTCCGATGATGAAAATGACCGGAGAAATCATTATTCAGCACCGACATTCGAGTGCAATTGATGCCATTGGAAAATGGAAATTTTCACCAATTCGCTGGTTTGATAATAAAGATGCAATACTTGTCACCTTGCTTGAGATTGTAGGTGTCTTTGGATATGAGGATGACAATACAGCTGCAAAGCTTTATAGTGGCAATGTTGAGAGGCAAAATGATGCGCTGACAGGCATTTTGAATTATTCGAAGTTCTGTGCCAGTGCTGAGAATGCAATTCGCTATAACAAGGACAAAAATTATGCGATTGTGACATTTGATATCGATAAATTCAAGAGTATAAATGATCAGTATGGTATGTCCGTCGGAGACATGATTCTCAAGCATATTGCGAATGCGTTGAAGGCATTTTTTGAATATGATGAAAATTATGCAAGATTACACTCAGACGTATTTGCATTTTATATGGAATACGAAAAGCGTGGCGATATTATTCGAGCCATCGAGAAGGTTCGCCGTCATATTGCCAACAGTGATTTGAATATTGATATAAAGACGAGCTTTGGTATTTATCTGGTTGAGGATCGTCATGTGCCGATTAATCTGATGTGCGACCGTGCGAAGATGGCAGCGCTTACAATCAAGAAAAATGTAATGAAATTCTGTGCATTTTATGATGAACAGTACCATGAAAACATGGTTAAAGAGCGAGGCATTGAGCATGATATGAATCGTGCACTGCAAAACCATGAATTCAAAATGTATTTACAGCCAAAATATAATCTCGAAAATGGAAATATGTGTGGTGCTGAGGTTTTGAGCCGTTGGCAGCATCCGGAGAAGGGGTTGATTCCGCCGCTCGATTATATTCCGTTGTTTGAGGAAAATGGCTTTATTATAAAATTGGATGAATATATGTGGGAGCAGGCCTGCAAGACCATTCGTGCATGGCTGGATTCCGGAATTGAACCTGTTCCGCTTTCTGTGAATATTTCACGATACCATATTCAGCACAATGATTTGCCTGCGGTATTTGAACATTTGATGAAGCAGTATAATCTTACAAGCGACATGCTTACACTTGAGATTACAGAGTCGATGTTTATGAATTCACCGGCGAAGCTTGCTGATGTTCTTAATACACTGAAGGACCGCGGGTTTAAGCTTGAGGTTGATGATTTTGGATCCGGTTTTTCATCTCTTAGTATGATTCGGCATATCGCTGTGGATACGATTAAGATGGATAAGGATTTTCTGGATCAGGAAATTTCATCAGAAAAGGGTAAGATTGTTGTAAGCCACACAATAAGCATGGCGAAGGATTTACAGCTTCAGGTAGTTGCAGAGGGTGTTGAAACAGGGGAGCATGTTGAGTTCCTGAAACAGTCACATTGCGACATTGCACAGGGCTATTATTTTGCAAAACCGATGGCTTTGGATGAGTTTGAGAAGTATCTGCAAAAAAAATAAAAAAACACCAAGAATTCTTGACATGGTATAATGTATGTTGTATATTGAACAAGATGAAGCCCGAAAAGGCAGATAAAGCTTACAAAAAGGAGATTTACGATTATGTTAGAGAAGTTAAAAGAGATCATTGCTGAGCAGTTGAGCGTTGATGAGGCAGATATCGAACTTAGTACATCATTCAAGGATGACCTTGGTGCAGATTCCCTTGATTTGTTTGAGCTTGTTATGGCTCTTGAGGAAGAGTACAACTGTGAGATTCCTTCAGATGATTTATCTTCAATTTTGACAGTAGAAGATGTTGTTAAGTATCTTAAGGATCTTGGCGTAGAGGAGTAATCCCTATAGAATACTGGTTATGAGAGAGACTGCGACATTTGGCGTGGTCTTTTTCGTTTTATTTGGAAGGAGAAATGAAATGAAACGAGTAATAGTTTATGCGGCAATGGTTGTTTTCATACTTTCCCTTGCCGGTTGTTCGAACAAGGACAAGAAAACAGAAGAAACAACAGCGGCTTTTACAGAGGCTACAACGGAGGCAACGACAGAAGCAACGACAGAAGCAACGACAGAAGCTACGGAGGAACAGACAAAGACAGATTATGAGGAAGTCTATTCGGATGTGATTCATCACATTTATGATTTGCTTGTTTCCGATGCCGACGAGCTTGAGGATGTGTCGGATGAGGATGTTGGTATATATGAAGTTAAAATGGCCGGTGATATAAGCTATGCATTGCAAAATGTCGGATATACATTGATGGATATCAGTCAGGATGGCGTGCCGGAATTAATAATTGCTGATGCAGGTGGTTCCATTCTTGCAATCTATACATGTGATGGACAGACACCGGAATATGTTGTTTCCGGAAAAACAAGGTCGTATAAGCGATTGCTGAAGGACGGAAAGACAATTTATGAGCAGTCTTCCGGAGGAGCGGCACTCTATCTGTTCGGCAAATTCTATCTGTCAGAAAATGGCAAAAAGATTGAGTGGGAGGAGTGCTATTTCACATACCCGGATGATGCATTTAATATGCATTATTATTACAATACGACAGGACTGTGGGAGCCTGATAAGGCGGAAGAGTTAAATATAACGGATGAAGAGTTCTATGCGAAGGATAATCTGACAGAAGATTCCTATATGTCGGATCTTGGTCTTACAATGTTTGCAGACATGCCGGGTGGAACCTATAATGTGTCAGGCGGCGCTGTAAACGGGTCGGAGCAGGCAACCGGTACAGGGGTTGAAGTTATGCCTGCAGAAAATTGCAGAATGCGTCTTTCGAATGCAACGGTAATAGATATCAGCGATGGTGAAAACTGGAGTGAAATTGCTTTTTTGCCTGTGGATGGTTCTGTAACGGATATTTACTTCTATGAGATTGAATATAGTGATTCAAGTGAGAATAATCAGTGGTTCAAAGAGGTACGTGAGCTTTCGTACATACCTGTTATAAAGGAAGATGAGCCGCTTGTTGCCAAAATAAGTTTTCCGGGTGACATACCAACCACCGGATTTTCTTTTGTAGATGCAACGGGAACTGTTTGGCGTTATACAATTTGCCTTAGCGGATTTGATGGTTCCGTACAGATTAACCCGTATTTCCCGGCAGAATAATATATATTTACTTGACAGAATAATGGTGTGTAAAGGAACTAACATGCCACCGAAATCAGAAAGAATTGCTTCATCTGCAATTCTTTTGATTGCACTGCCGGCAGGGCCCCGCGCCACAAGGCCGCGGTATACAAAAAGAATCCCCGGCTTACCGTTTGAGGTAAGCCGGGGATTTAATATGAATATAAAATATTAACCCATTACGATTTCGACGTTATGTGTCTTTCCGTCGCCAATAACAGGAATGATATTGCCGTCGATTGCTTTTCCATCAATAGTCATGCTCTTAACACCCTTGCATACGTGATCCGGATTCGAAACCTTGATTTCGTATGTATCGCCACGGAACTGACGGGAAGCTGCAAGACCATCCCACTCTGATGGAATGGAAGGATCAACCATAAGTCCGTCGAAGTCAGGCTTGATACCTAAGATGTACTGAGAAATAGCTACCATGTTCCATGCAGCTGTACCGGTAAGCCATGAGTTCTTACCCTGACCGAAGTTCTTACCTGTCTGTCCGATATCCGATCCGGCATCCTTACCACCAATCATCTGGCCGTAAACATAAGGCTCTGTCTTGTGAATGTCTGATGTTTCCTCTGTAAATGCAGGAGCAATCTCAGAATAATACTTAAATGCCTGATTACCTTCTCCCGCATAAGCAGCAGCACAGATAATCCATGCATTGTTGTGTGTGAAGATACCGGCATTCTCCTTGTATCCACCAGGGTATGTAGAAATCTCACCATACTGTACATAGTACTTTGTGAATGCAGGGTTATTCAAAACGAGACCGTATTTTGTATTCAAACGCTCGTCTACAGCTGCAAGTGTCTTCTTTGTAGCTTCAGGATCGATATCTGACATAATTGCGAAGCCCTGTGGCTCGATAAAAATCTGACCTTCTTCACATTCCTTAGAACCCATCTTGTTGCCTTCTGCATCATAGGCACGAAGGAACCAGTCGCCATCCCATGCATGAGCCATAATGTTGCTCTTCATCTTGTCGATTTCTGCCTGTGCGGCAGCAGCCTCATCGTCCTTTCCGAGGTGCTTTAAGATCGATACGTAGTTAGGACCTACATATGTGAAGAGTGTAGCAACCATAACAGATTCTGCAACCTTTGAGTAACCGCCTTCTGCAGCAAATTTAGGATTCGTGTATGTCTGGAAGCTCTCACCCGGTGTATCTGAGTAGCATGAAAGGTTGATGCAGTCATTCCAGTCCGCTCTCATAGCAAGAGGGAGACCATGAGGTCCAAGGTTATTTACAATCTTGTAGAAAGAAACCTTAAGGTGGTCAAGCATAGGCTGTGCAATTGACATATCGTTGTCATACGGAACCATCTCGTCGAGAAGTCCCCAATCACCGGTTTCTTTGATGTATGCTGAAACAGAAAGGATTAACCATAATGGATCATCCGAGAAATCGCCACCGATGTCTGCGTTACCCTTCTTTGTAAGCGGCTGATACTGATGGTAGCATCCGCCATCCGGGAACTGTGTAGAAGCGATGTCGATAATTCTTTCTTTTGCTCTGTCAGGAATCTGGTGAACGAAACCGAGGATATCCTGGTTTGAATCACGGAATCCCATACCACGGCCGATACCTGACTCAAAGTATGAAGCGGAACGGGAAAGGTTAAATGTTACCATACACTGATACTGATTCCAAATATTAACCATACGGTTGACTCTGTCATCCGGAGTATTAACGTTAAGGATTCCGAGAAGCTTATCCCAGTAAGCCTTAAGTCCTGCCATACCGGCTGCGAATTTCTCAGGTGTATTGAACTGCTCAATCATCTCGAGAGCCTTAACCTTATTGATTGTCTTGCCGTCTTCTTCAAACTTCTGATCAACCGGCATCTCAACATAACCAAGTACGAATACCAATGTCTTAGACTCGCCCGGAGCAAGTGTGATCTTTTTGTAGTGAGAAGCGATTGGAGACCAGCCGTCAGCAAAAGAGTTGTTCGCCTTGTTCGCGATAACTGCCTGAGGGTCACCAAAACCGTTGTAAAGACCGATGAAGGAATCGCGGTCTGTATCATAACCATCAATCTCGTCATTTACAGAGTAGAATGCGTAGTGATCACGACGGTCTCTGTACTCTGTCTTGTGGTAGATAACAGAATCCTTAACTTCTACACGACCGGTAGAGAAGTTACGCTGGAAATTGTTGCTGTCGTCCTGTGCATCCCATAAACACCATTCTGCAAATGAGAAAAGTGAGAAGGACTTCTTGGCATTGCTCTCGTTTGTGAGAACAACCTGCTGAACCTCACCGTTGTAATCTTGAGGAACGAAGAATGTAACTTCGGCCTTCAAATCGTTTTTCTTACCGGTGATGATTGTGTAACCCATACCATGACGGCACTCGTAAAAGTCAAGCTCTGTCTTTACAGGAGACCATCCCGGATTCCAAATTGTGCCGTTCTCGTTGATGTAGAAGTAACGACCTCCCATATCAATCGGAACGTTGTTATAACGATAACGTGTAATTCTACGAAGACGAGCATCCTTGTAGAATGAATATCCGCCTGCAGTATTAGAAATTAATGAGAAGAATCCCTGTGTTCCAAGGTAGTTAATCCATGGATAAGGAGTTCTTGGAGATGTGATGACATATTCTCTGTTTTCGTCATCAAAGTAACCAAATTTCATTAAAGATACCTTCCTTTCATAAACTTATCAACATTATACAATAATTGTTTACAAAAAACAATATAAAAACAATGATTATCATGGCAATTTCTGTAGAGTCAATGTGAAAATACGGTCGATTTTAAGTGTGTTCAGGGAAAGGACAAAAATGGCGGGAAAATGCCCGAAATACCGCATTTTATAAGCGATTACAACAAGAATTAAAAGATAGTTTCATAGGAAAATTGACAAAGAATTAAAAGGAAAATGACGCGGTAAGCACTAGTAGTTCGGATAGCAAAAACGGTAAATACGAAATGTTGTGTATTATGTGGACAATGAACAAAAAATCATCTGCTGCGTATACTAACAGAAAGAATGTCTCGCAGCCGGATTATTTGCAAAATCAATTTTTTTATGAAGAGACAATGTACCAGAACCGCCGGTTGCCTTAAATAAAAAGAGTACACAGGACTTTCGGTGACAGACTGTGTACTCTGAATATTATAATTTGAATTTGACAGAAACAGGCTCGCCTAGGCGCTGGCCGCCGCGTGATTTGACATTCGTTGTGATAATGAGTGAATAAAGCTCATTTGTTGCGTATGGTTCAAGCGGTTCAATCTCAATCAGCTCGTTCTGTGTATCATAATGGATATAGGTCTGTAGACGCTGATTCTGTGAGTTTGTTACATACATCGTCTCCTTGTTAACCGTCTTTGGGTCCAAAGGAATGTTAAACCGAACCTTCCACACGAAATTACCTGTTTTAAATTTGAGATTTTGTTTTACTTTGTTTGAAAGCTGAGGAGGGATGTCCTCGATTTCAATTAAGTTTTTTGCCATAATACACCTCGCGTGCGTTAAAATCTGCGATTATCATAGCAAAAAAAGACGAATAATGCAAATAATCTTTAGAGGTAATCGAGTGGATTTTGCGCGGTATCGTTTATCCGGATCTCAAAGTGGAGGTGCGGACCGGTGCTTTGCCCTGTATTTCCTGACAACGCAATTAAATCCCCCTGCGAGACATAATCGCCTACCGTAACCTTTGCCGTGCTTAGGTGACCATAGCGTGTGATGTTGCCGTTTTCGTGTCGAATATCAATGCAAAGCCCATAGCCTCCGTATGTTTCCGCACGGATAATCGTCCCGTCGGCAGCGGCATAAACGTTACTTCCGACAGGCGTTGCAAAATCAACCCCTTCGTGCAAGCGATTCCAGCGAAAACCAAAGTAAGAGCTTATATCTAAGGTGTCAAGAGGTGCGGTGTATAAAGGTCTGCTTTTTGTTCCGATGTGAATGATTTCCGGCGTAGCTTCTACAAGGATTCTGGAATCAAGAATGACCTGATCTTCCTGCGTGCCGTTGTAGTAGGTTGACAGAACTGTGACTTCCTTCGTGCCGGGTGTGCTTTCCTGAAAGACAATTCGTTCGTCGGTATACAGTTCATCATCATATACATATGTGCAAGGGAGTGTATAGCTTTCAACCTGTGTGTAGGTCTGCTTTGTCTGTCCGGTTAGAATCGGCATTCCCGCATCGACGTAGATTGTATATTGTCTTGCTGTCTGATAAGCGGAAAAACCAGAGATAAATAAGAGAAACAGTACGAATGTGAGTAAACATTTTAGTTTTCTTTTGTAGGAGTGTATCATTTCATACGTCATAATATCATCTCCTGCTGTAACAATTTTGTAACAATTTCATTGTAGGAGGATAGTGGTTGAATGTAAAGAAAAACGGCTCGTATTTTTTCGACATACAAACTCATTTTTTGAAAAGGGATAAAAGAAAAGCATGAAATGTCCGATAAATGAAATAGGTAGAAGGAAACAGAGAATATGAGGTACACATATGCGACAGATGAACGGTATATATCAGATGGAACAAAGCCGGTATGGGAAGGCCGGCAGAGGACAGGAGATTCCCGAAAATAATATTACAACAGATGTGAACAAAGGGCAGGATACGATAGAGGTGCCTTCTTTTTCGTACGTAAAGAGCAAGGCGGATGCGGTAAAAACAGGTACAATTATGGACAACTTTGATGAGTACCGGAAACAAAAGCTCGAGCGGGAGAAGGAAAGCTCTGTTGATGAGGAGGAAATTCGCAAGGAGCAAAGAGAGCGTGCAAGGGATCTTGCCGCATCGTTGTCCGAGGACGAAATTCAAATGCTTCGGGCGATGGGAATTGATGTCGAGTCTGCAAAGCTTTCGGATTTGCAGGGGATTGTCGGAACGATGCGTCAACAGGATCACAAGGAAGAACTGACCCGGATGATTCAGGGCCTGCAGCTGGAGATGATGCCGCAGGAAGACAAGCAGTTTTCGCTTTCAAACGATGAGCTGGTCTACCTGCTGCGCAATGAACTGCCGACAACGAAGCAAAATTTGTTAATGGCACATTATAGCGGAAGCCGTATGCAGGAGCAACAAATACCGGAAGAAGTATTTGATCCGATGAAGCAGCAGGTTGAAGCAATTATTCGGCAGACCGGCTATCCGGTTAACGAAGATAGCCTTGCGGGGGCGAAAACCCTGCTTGGAAACGGACTTCCGATTACGACAGATACAATGAAGCAGTACTTGGATTATCAGGCGTTTCTTGGGCAGTCGATTATAGAGGTTGATTTTGCGGAAAACACGAAGGTGCTTGCAGAAAACAAGGCGAATGCGTTCATGGATGCGTTGCAGGAAATTTCGGATGAGTCCATTTTTCTTATGACAAAGCGGGACATGGATGTGACAATTGCCGCCGCTCTTACATTTGAAGAAAACGCAGAAACTGAACAAAAAAATGCTGTGTCAGACGAAGTGCAGGCATTAAAGGAAACGGAAGCAGTGATTGATAACGAAGCGATAAGACAGACGGACGAGACATCTTATGCGGCCGTAAAGCAGATGCGTATGCTTCAGGAAATTCGACTGACGATGACCGTTGAGGCGGCGAATCGTCTTGTGACAAGGGATTTTAATATTGATACAAAGCCCCTTTCGAAGGTTGTAGATGAGCTTCGGGAAATCGAGCAGCAAATGTTGTCTTATGTTATGCGCGAGGAAGATATCAAGGAACCGGAGCCGGCGGCCCGGCTGTTTTTCGAAACAAAGAATATGGTTTTGGATATTGCCAAAGCTCCTGCGGACATTCTTGCAGTACCACTTCGACGGGGAGACTTTACAATCCGGACATTGTACGACGAGGCCTCTGTTACAAAGACCGGAACGACAGCCTTTGAAACTGTTCAAAGAAGCTATGAGGCGGTGCAGACGGTACCGCGTTATGATATGGGAGACCGAATAACGAAAGCATTTTCTAATATTGAAGAAATGCTTGGGGAGATGAACCTTGAGGCATCGGAGGAAAACATGCGCGCGGTTCGTATTTTGGGCTACAACTCCATGGAAATAACAAAGAGTAATGTTGCACAGATAGTCACTTATGACCGTGAGATAAATGAGTTGATTCTGAATTTTTCGCCGGCGACGGTTCTGGCTGTTATTAAAGAAGGCAAAAATCCGATGGATGAGCCGATTGATTCTTTGAATCGGAAAATACGGGAGCGCAATGATAAAGGTACCATTTCAGAGGTTGACGATTTTGCCGTTTTTTTGCGCGATATGGAAAAACAGGGCGTTGTGGATGAAAATGAGCGGGAAAGCTATATCGGACTTTACCGTGTTATGAATCAGCTTGCAAAATCGGGCAATCGAGAGGCAGGATATTTGTTTGCGAGCGGCGCAAATTTGACAATTCGTAATTTGGTTTCGGCGATGCGAAGCGCAAAGGCGTCCGGTATTGATGTGGCGGTTGACGATGCATTTGGCATGCTCGAGGGACGTACGATGAAGGGCAAGCGCATCGATGAACAGATTGAGAAGGCATTTTTAGCGCAGGATGCACAGAACGCACGTGCACGAGTTGGTGATATGACAGAAGAAGTGATTTTCTATATGCAGAACAATGGCATCGAGGAATCTCTTGTAAATGCCGGAGCCGTAAGTGCAATGATGAGCGAGCAGGGCGGTATTTACGGTATGGCAAATGCACTGTTTGCAAAGCTTTCGAAATACAAAAATGCGAGTGAAGATGCGGTGGACGAGGAAACGGAGAATATGACAGACTCGCTTCTCGGAGAAGAGATTATGCCTTTGTTTGAACCGGAAGGATTTTTGGAACAGCTTGCAGGCGGTTCGGACATGGCGGACTATTATAATGCATTAAATGAGAAACTTACAAATGGTCTCTATGAGGCAGGCGTTGCAAAAACAATTGCGACAGAAGATATTTCCATGATGAAAACGGTTCAGGCAGGCTTTCGAATTTTGGGCGGGTTGGCCCGCAGGAATCAATTTCAGATTCCGCTTCAGACAGAGACCGGTATTCAGGTTGTTAATCTGTCTCTCGAGCACGGAAATGAACACGGAACCATTCAGATAGCAATGAACTCTGATTCGTATGGTTCGCTGGAGGGGCGGTTTGTTCTCGAGGAAAATGGTTTGTCGGGACGACTTGTTGCAAAGACGAGCGAGGATAATTTCAAGCTGATGGAGAAAGAGGCGCAATTTGTTCATGCCCTTCAAAAGGAAGGGGTTGTGATAAAGGATATTGCACTTGGAACGTTGGCGGAGCAGACAACTGCGGCAAACGTGAATCCTACCACCTTCGATTTGTACAACACAATGGTTGCATGTGTGAAGGCAATGCGAAGTTTTGTATAAATGGTTGATGGAAGTGTTCATTTTTTGAATGAAACGGTCGATATGATTAGCAGATGACAAAAGATGAAAAAGCAGATTATTATTGAGGAGGGTTCCTATGAGAATTAATCATAACTCGATGGCGCTGAATGCCAGTGACCATTTTGCAACAGTAAACAAAAAAATAGCAAAGTCCATGGAACGTCTTTCTTCCGGTTATAAGATTACAAGTCCGGCTGATGATGCGGCAGGACTGGCAATATCAACAAAAATGAATGCACAGATCAAGGGTCTTGAGCGTGCAGCACGTAATTCCAATGACGGCATATCGGTGATACAGTCAGCGGAAGGCGGATTGAGCGAAATCCAGAACATTCTCGCCAGAATGCGTGAGCTTGCAACGAAGGCAGCAAATGACGTTCTGGCTGAGGAGGATCGCGATTCTATTCAGGAAGAAATTGACTCTTTGCGCGCTGAGATTGATCAGATTGTTGACACAACGGCATTTAATGATCAGAAGCTTTTAAATGGAGATGCAACACGAAGAAGTCTGTCAACCGATAAGAATATTAAGGCGACTTATATTTCGGATGCCGTTCATACCGGAACCTATAATATTTCAGTAACTGCACCTGCAAAACAGGCTTTGCTCGGAACAGGAATCAGTGTAGGGGGCGGAGCGATTACGGCACAGCAGGCAGGAACCGTCAAAGTAAATGGCTTTGATGTTACAATCAGCGAAGGCATGACAATGTCAGAAGTATTTGATACGATGCAGACGCATTTATACAAGATCGGAATCGATGTATATGCATCTGCAGACGGAACAACAGAGTCGGATTTCGCGAGTGGCGGCAGTGTATATTTGCGTACGAGAGGTTATGGCTCAAGCGAGGAGATTGATATTACAATCAGCAACCCTGAGCTTGCAGCGGCACTTGGAATGAACGATGGTGCACACGCAGAGGGGGATGACTGTACAGCTTCCATCGACACGACAGGGGAAGGATTTTCGACAACGGCTTCCGTTTCAACAGATGGTAATTCGATTCGTGTTGTTGACCGAAATGGCTTTGAGATGCAGTTTGAGACAGAGCCGGGGGCGACCGGTATTGATTCTACAATCGAGGTTTTGTCAGCGGGTACAATGATTATCCAGACCGGCGGAAATTCCGGTGAGCAGGTTTCACTCGATATTCCTTCTGTAAGTGCAAAGAGCCTTGCTGTCGATGATTTGGTAATGTATACACATGGACATGCCGCAAAGGCAATCGAAACAATAGACGAGGCTGTGAAGAAGGTATCTGCAATCCGTTCGAAGCTCGGAGCCTACGAGAACCGACTGGATGATAATTATGATAATCTTCAGGTTCAGAACGAGAGTATTACGTCTGCATATTCAAGAATTATGGATACCGATATGGCAGAGGAGCTTACCAACTATACACAGTTGGAGGTGCTTTCACAGGCTGCAATTGAGATGATTAAAAAGTCAAACGAAAGACCGGAATCTATTTTGCAGCTTTTACAGTAATCGTATGGAAGGTTGCTACAGATACGGAAGGCGCTAGGAAGAATTTGCGAGGGATATTATGACAAAGGAACAAATTCAGGAATTTACAAGGCGAACAACACAGGAGAACCATAGCGGACTTATTTTGGTTTTGTGTGATATTGTACGGACTTATACAAACGATGCATTAACGGCATATGCGGCAGGGGATTCTGACGGCTATATGACAAATGTTGAGGCGGCAAGACGCGCACATAACGAGCTGATGGATTGTTTTGATGCAGCGAATTATCATGGACGAAAAGTACTTTCTGTGTTACGATATATTTACGGTCAGTATGTGATATCCGTAATTAAGCGCGAACCAATAGACCTTGATCGCTGCATGGAAATGCTTGACAGTCTTCGGGTGAGCTTTGAGCATTTACATAGTATTGACCCAGAAGGTCCTGTCATGAAAAATACGCATCAGGTGTATGCAGGTCTTACATATGGTAAGGGAATGCTGAATGAGAGCACGCTGTGTTCGGATTATAGTAACCGCGGATATCAGATATAGCCAAAAACGGTTTGCTCATAGGAGTAAACAAAGTATAGAAAGGACGATTGTTAGTATATGATAAAGGATGATTGTATTTTTTGTAAGATTGGAAAGGGCGAGATTCCGTCAGCGACGATTTATGAGAATTCCGATTTTCGTGTGTTTTTAGATGTTGCTCCGGCAAACAGAGGACATGCGCTGATTATTCCGAAGGATCATGCGGATAACATTTTTCAGCTGGATGGAGAGACGGCAGGTAAGCTTTTTTCTCTTGCAACAGTTGTAGCAAGAGCAATCAAGGAAGAAACAGGCTGTGAGGGAATGAATATTGTTCAGAACAATGGAGCGGTTGCAGGACAGACTGTAAATCATTTCCATTTACATTTGATTCCGCGTAACGAGGGTGATGGTGTGAATGTCACATGGAAACCGGGCGAAACAGAAAATAACGCTCAGCAGGAGCTTGCAAAGGCTATCCGAAAGCATGTGTAATAT
>CALYVE010000002.1 GCA_945492935.1 uncultured Lachnospiraceae bacterium | reverse complement strand
CAATGCTTTTGCCATTTCCAAAAAGCTCGGACTGCCGGATTATATTATAGAAGGTGCAGCCGCACAGATTGACAGCACTGCAGTCGATATGGAAACCTTAATCGCAGATCTCGAAAAGAGCAAACGTGACATCGAAGCGGACAAGCAAGCCATTGAACAATACAAGCAGGAAATCGAATCTCTAAAGAAAAATCTGTCAGAGAAAGAAGCAGAGCTCACAACGAAAAAAGCCGAAATTTTGCGTAAAGCCCGGGAAGAGGCTCGCGATATTATTGATGAGGCGAAGGAGGTTGCCGACCAGGCTATCCGCGACTACAACAAATGGAGCAACAATCCACACAAAGCCGATTTACGTACAATGGAGCAAAAGCGCGGCAAGCTTCGCGACAAGCTGAATACATATGATAAAGCAGGTGTGCAAAAGCAGGCAAAAAGCTCCAATCACAAGGCGAATGATTTTCATATTGGTGACACCGTCGAGGTCCTCAGCATGGGGGCGAAAGGAACCATCACTGTGCTTCCGGATGCAAAAGGACTTGCCACGGTACAAATGGGAATTTTATCTTCTCGTCTGCCAATCAGCGATTTGCAGATTATTCAGGAGCCTTCGGCAAAGGATACAAATACTTACCGTACAAAAAGCAAGAGTATTACAAGCAAGGCAATGACATTTTCACCCGAGATTAATGTTATTGGCAAAACTGTTTTAGAAGCAACACAGGAAATTGACAAATATTTAGATGATGCTGTTCTGGCCCATGTTTCCAAAGTCACGATTGTGCACGGAAAGGGAACCGGTGCCCTTAGAAACGGCATTCACCAGTATCTTCGCAAACATCCTCTCGTATCTTCCTTCCGCCCCGGCGAATTCGGCGAAGGCGAATACGGTGTAACAATTGTAGAATTATAAAGGGGGAATAAAACAACATGGATAAACAGCGTATTTTGATTGTAGATGATGACGAAAACATTGCAGAGCTTATTTCGCTCTATCTTCTCAAGGAATGCTTTGCAACAGAGATTGCCTACAATGGCCGCGATGCACTCGCACTTGTTGACTCATTTAATCCGCATCTTATTTTACTTGATATTATGCTTCCCGATATTGATGGTTACGAGATTTGTACGGAGGTCCGTAAAACAAAGCAGACGCCTATTATCATGCTTTCTGCAAAGGGTGAGGTTTTTGATAAGGTGTTAGGTCTTAAGCTTGGTGCTGACGACTATATGATGAAGCCTTTTGACTCCAACGAACTTGTAGCCCGTGTTAAGGCCGTGCTTCGCCGTACGGCTCCCGTTATAATGGAGCGGACATCGGTTCCTATCCAAACCAACTATCAGGGTGATTATGTTGAATATGAGGATTTGCTTGTAAATATTACAAACTACATGGTTATTTTGGAAGGTGAGCAGATTGAAATGCCGCCAAAGGAATTAGAGCTTCTCTATTTCCTTGCAAGTAAACCAAATCAGGTATTTACCCGTGATCAGCTTCTTGATCGTCTCTGGGGCTACGACTATATCGGCGACTCGCGTACCGTCGATGTTCACATCAAACGTTTGCGCGAAAAGCTTAACGAGAACCACAACTGGTCGATTTCTACTGTCTGGGGAAAAGGCTACAGATTCGAGGTGCGCTAATGAAAAGATCCTTTTTTGATATTATTTTCTTAGGCTTTTTGTTTTTATTTGTCTCCGTCTTTTTCATATTGGTTTTCTATTCATCCAATACAACAAGACGTGCCCTAATTGAAGAAAAAGCCGACAATTTAACGAACGAAGCATTTTTGTTTGAACCAACAATCACCGGATATGTCCGCGGATTTTACACGAAGGAAAACCTTCAGGAATCTCTTACGTATTATGCGACAACGCTTGATTCAAGTATCTGGTTCGTCGATCCGGACGGAAAAATGGTTGCAAGTGCACAGGGAAAAGATCACGCAGCCCCTCCGGAAAACATATTTCTTCTGAACTGGGATTTTAATTTGAACGAGAGTCAAACCTTTACCGGTGATTTCTATGGTGTATTTGAAGATGATGTTATCACGGTTGCCATTCCTGTTCTCTACAAAAACGAATTACAAGGTATGGTATTTTTGCACTCGACCGTTTCACAGCTCAAGAACATGCAAAGAAACATCGTTCAGGCAATGTATGTACCATTCCTTATTATGATTATTGTATCCTTCTTATTGCTTGGTCTGATTTCCCAAAAAATCATGCGACCAATCCGTAAGATAAACTCGATTGCCGAGGAATACGCAACCGGTAACTTTGATTCTCCAATGAATGTCAAATCAAAGGATGAAATCGGACAGCTGGCATCGACGCTGGAATTCATGGCCTCGGAGCTCTCCAAGCTTGACGAATACCGTCGTGCCTTCATCTCCAATATTTCCCATGATTTCCGCTCCCCGTTAACCTCTATCAAGGGTTACATTGAAGCGATTTTAGACGGAACGATTCCTCCCGAAAAACAGGAGCGTTATCTCAATATCGTCGTGGATGAAACAAAGCACCTTTCAAAGCTGACAGCAAGCTTGCTTGAGCTTAACGACTTTGATTCCTACGGTATCTGGCTTATGTACAAGGAGTTCGACGTAGTAGACCTCGTCCGTGTAGCATTAAATACATTTGAAGGCAAATGCTCTGACAAGGGCATCACACTTGTCCTCAATAATCACACAGACAATTCTGTTGTTAAAGCTGACAAAACAAAAATCCAGCAGGTTGTCTATAATCTTTTGGATAATGCCATTAAGTTTACGCCGGCGGGCAAAAGCATTTACGTCACACTCACGGAACGCAATGACAAAATCTTTATTTCCATTAAGGATGAAGGATGTGGTATTCCGGCAGATTCTCTCAGCAAAATATGGGTTCGTTTTTACAAGGCGGATATATCTCGAGGAAGAGACAAGCAGGGTACCGGTCTTGGTCTTGCCATCACGAAAGAAATTATTAAGGCACATAACGAAAACATTAACGTTGTAAGTACAGAAGGTGTCGGCAGTGAATTTACCTTCTCATTACAAAAGGTTGTACCGGAAAAAACAGATAAAACAGAAAACATTACAAACGACCAATCACAACAGGCTATACTGTAATTTGGTATATAATATGCAAAACCCCGACAATGAGATATCCCAAAATCAAACTATTTGGAGTGCCTCATTGCCGGGGTTTTATATTGTAGAAATCAATCGTTTTTATTGTTGTTCTTCGGATTGTTATGCTTCGGAAGCTTCCGTTTCGATAATCCCGATACCAAGCTCCTCTAATTGCTTATCATCTACGATGTTTGGTGCTTCACTCATAAGGCATGATGCATCCTTTACCTTAGGGAAAGCAATTACATCACGGATAGAATCCTCCTTTGCCATAAGCATGACAAGACGATCAAGACCATAAGCAAGTCCCGCATGTGGCGGAACACCATACTTAAATGCATTTAACAGGAATCCGAACTGCTCATATGCCTGTTCCATTGTAAAGCCTAATGCCGCAAACATCTTTTCCTGTATGTCGTTCTGGTGGATACGCACACTGCCTCCGCCAATTTCATTGCCGTTTAATACGATATCGTATGCTTTTGCACGAACACGACCCGGATCAGAATCAATATACTGTATATCCTCTTCCATAGGCATTGTGAACGGATGGTGCATTGCCTGATAACGACCCATGTCCTCATTCCACTCAAGAAGTGGGAACTCTGTAATCCATACAAAACGGTATTCATTCTTGTCAAGAAGTCCGAGCTGGTTTGCAATCTCAAGACGAAGTGCGCCTAACACGTCATACACAAGCTTTGTCTTATCAGCCGCAAACAATAACAAGTCACCCGGCTTACCCTCAAGTCTGTTAATCATATTTTCAAGTTCGTCTTCCTTCATGAATTTTGCAAACGAAGACTTGTATGTTCCATCCTCTGCAATTGCAATATAAGCAAGACCTTTTGCACCGTATCCCTTGGCAAAATCTACTAAGGCATCAATTTTCTTCCGTGGCATGGCACCTAAGCCTTCCGCATTAATTCCGCGAACGCTTCCGCCTGCCTCGATTGCATTCTTGAAAACGACAAATTCTGAATCCTTCACAACATCTGTTACATCATGAAGCTCAATACCAAAACGAAGATCCGGCTTGTCGGAGCCAAAACGCTCCATCGCCTCTTTGTATGTCATACGTTGAATCGGAAGCTGTACATCAACGCCAATGGTTTCCTTGAAAAGCTTCGCCAAAAGTCTCTCATTGACATCAATGACATCATCTACATCTACAAAAGAAAGCTCCATATCCATCTGTGTAAACTCCGGCTGACGGTCCGCACGCAAGTCCTCATCACGATAGCATCTTGCAATCTGGAAATAACGATCATAGCCTGAACACATTAAAAGCTGCTTGTAAATCTGTGGTGACTGTGGCAAAGCATAGAACGAACCCGGATGCACACGGCTTGGTACAAGATAATCTCTGGCACCCTCCGGTGTAGATTTACAAAGTGTCGGTGTCTCTATTTCGATGAAGCCTTCCTCTGCCATAAACGCACGCGTCAATGTAGAAACCTGACTACGAAGGATGAGATTTTTCTGAAGATCCGGTCGACGCAAATCTAAATAACGGTATTTCAGACGAAGCTCTTCCTTTGTCTTGCTGTTTTCTTCAATCGGAAACGGAGGTGTATCTGCTTCCGACAAAATACGAATGTCATCAGCGATAATTTCGATGTCACCGGTCTTTAAATTCTCATTCACGGCACCGCCTCGCTTCGCAACCTTACCTGTGATCGCTACAACAAACTCTGCACGCAGCTTCTCTGCCTTTGCAAAGCTTTCGGCACCACAATTTGCCTCTTCGAAAATAATCTGTAAAATACCACTTCTGTCACGTAAATCTACAAAAATGATACCGCCCTTATTTCTGCTTTTTTGTACCCAGCCCATAACGGTTACTTCTTTTCCGACCATAGCGCTGTTTACTTCTGTACATCTGTGGCTCCTTTTCAGCCCTTTCATTGACTCTGCCATTGCTCAATCTCCTTTAAAATCTGCAACTTCTAGTTTAATTTATTGATATAAAATTCCTCAAATACAGTATAGCCTTCTGCCTCCATCTGCTCCTTCTGGAATTTCTTATTTTTCTTCATAATCGCGATATTAACAATCTTTCCTGTCGCACGCTCTGCCTTTGCCTTCGTAAGAATTTCCTGCATACGCTCTGCCGGCATATTTTTCTCGATTAAATACGCTGTCTTTTCTCCTGTTCCCGGAATCTTAAAATCGCGTTCCAGAAGGAGCATGACAATACGCTCAAATCCAATCGAAAATCCGCAGGCCGGTGTCGCATTTCCCGTGAACTTACCAATCATTTCATCATAACGTCCGCCGCCGCCGACCGAACCGCCGAATTCATCCATTGAAATTTCAAAAATCGGTCCGGTATAGTATGACATTCCTCGCACAAGTGTCGGGTCGAAGCTAATCTTGAACTCTGCCTGCTTTGCGCCCTCAACACTTGCAATAATTGTCTCTAAACCATCGGCTACGTCAGCATCCAACACATCGCCAAGTGTCTCCTTAATAAAACGTACTCCGGCAATATCTGCTGTAACCTTCTCGAAAAGCCCGAGATATTTTATAACCGATTCCTCTGCATAGCCATCTGCAATCAATTCTTCCTTAACACCGTCGAGACCAATCTTGTCCATCTTATCAAGTGTAATAAATACGTTATCGTAATCAGTCTCGGCAAACCCACTGTATGCTGCCATCGCCTTAAGGATACGTCGGTCATTTATTCGAATCGTAAAGTTTTTAAAATCAAGCTTGCCAAGTAATGTCGTCGTAGCCAGAATCAGTTCGATTTCCGCAAGAATGGTCGGCTCTCCCAAAATATCAATATCACACTGCATGAACTGACGATATCTTCCACGCTGTGGTCTGTCAGCTCTCCAAACATTTCCCATCTGCAAGGCTTTAAATGGATTTGGAAGCTCATTTGCATTGTTCGAGTAATATCTCGAAAGCGGAAGCGTAAGGTCATAACGAAGACCGCCATCCACGAGACTGCTGCTGTCAATCGCATTTCCGGCAAGTGCTGCATCCAGCTTTTCGCCCCTCTTCAAAATCTTAAATATCAGCTTTTCATTCTCGCCGCCCTGCTTGCTGCTAAGGTTCTCTATGTGCTCTACGCACGGCGTCTCAACGGAACAAAATCCAAAGGTCTTGTATGTCTCTTTAATTAACCCGATACAATAATCGCGGATTGCCATCTCCTTTGGCAAAATATCCTTCATTCCTGTTACCGGCTTCTTTTTCATTGCCATATCTAATCCTCCACTTTATCTTTCAGTCCTGTTTTTTTGCGATCAATCATTTCAGAAAATCTAGCTATATAGTCGTCAACTGACTTGCAGTTCTCAACTCTTTCCACTCTGTTTTCCTGATGAAATACCAGCTTCGTTGATGCGCCTGCACCAGCCGCTATTATATCAGTTAACTCCTCCATAATCAACACATTATAAAGGCATTCGCTTCCCTTTACGGCATATCCGACATTTTCAAGATTTCCGCCAATATTCTTCTGGCGGTACATATAGTATGGCTCCATGGAAAGCTCCGCAGCAACATCCGCCACCATATCAAGCATATCATTCATATCATGATTGATGGTACTCCCAAAGGTATCCATTTGCTGTTTCAGATTCGCCGCCCGTTTGATTGCCAGAGAATGTACGGTAAGACTCTCCGGCGAAAGCTTCTTAATCTCATCTAAGGTGTGACGCATCGAATCCAGATTTTCTCCCGGAAGTCCCGCGATCAAATCCATATTGATATTATCAAAACCGCATGCTCGCGCAAGTGCAAATGCGTCCTTTGCCTGCCCTACAGTATGCGCACGTCCGATTGTCTGAAGCGTCGCATCATTCATCGTCTGCGGATTTATGCTGATTCGCGTTACGCCATGCTTTTTCATGACCATTAGCTTCTCGCGGGTAATGCTGTCCGGACGACCTGCTTCGACTGTAAATTCCCGCAAATATGCTCCGCGTTCCCCACTTAAAAATTCGTCCTTTATCTTTGTCAAAAGAACATCTAAAAGCACATGCGAAATCGAGCTTGGTGTACCACCGCCAATATAAATCGCAAGCAGCTTTCGATTGCCATACTGCTTTGCTATGTATGCAAGCTCCTTGCAAAGTGTATCCACATACGCCTGCGCCTTGTCCGCATATTGTGCAATCGGATAAGATGTAAATGAACAGTAAAGACAACGACTCGGACAAAACGGAATGCCAACATACAGACAATAAGATGTTTCAAAATCAATTGTCTCCACAAGCGCAAGCTCTTTCTCTGCAACAACCGTAGCGAGTGTTGCCTTTTTGTCCGAAACATCATAAACCTGTTTGTAATAATCCTTTACCTCCGAAAAAGCTTTGCCCTCAGAAAGCAATTTCGTGGCAATCTTTGATGGTCGAACACCGGTCATGTCTCCCCATGGAAGCTTTCTATCGGTAAGCTGACCAAGCAACCGGTAAGCAGCCATTTTAAGAACATTGCGAAATACCGCCTTGTCTCTGTAATCCCATACAATTTTGGCACGAAGTCCGCAACCGGAAATAAGCAGCTTTCCATCGTAATACGGAAGCGTATCAACCGGACTTAAATTGTCCGGGTCATCGCAATTATCTCCATGCTCACACACTGTTAATATCGTTGAATCCTCTTTATACCAAATGCGAAATGTCAGCAGAAAGGACTTTGCTGCCGCTGCATCCTCCACAATCTTAACGCCCGGATAAAATGCCATAATCATGGCTCTCAAATCATTATTGTATTCCTGCCGGTTTTGAAGCAGAAGTATCATACCAATCATCCTCACCCACTAAAAATATGGATTTTCCTTCTTTTCTTTTCCGATTGTTGTCCGACTGTCATGTCCCGGATAAACCGTAACATTTTCCGGAAGCACAAGTAATTTTTTTTCAATATTCTGAAGCAACAATAAAGAATCTCCCGTAGGAAAATCTGAACGTCCGATGCTTCTGCAAAACAACGTATCGCCCGAGAACAAAATCTCCTCATCTGCAAAATAATAGCACATTCCGCCCTTTGTATGCCCCGGAACATGAATACATGTAATCTCTGCATCAAGAAGTGTAAGCTTCTCAGAATCCTTAACATATACATCTGCCTCGGCAGTTACCGGAAAGCCAAACATATTTGATAAATTAAGCTCCGGTCTTGCGAGTACGTCCTTTTCTTCCACACCTGCATATACCTTAATTCCCGGAAATGCCTGTTTTAAACCTCCAACTGCTCCAATATGATCCAAATGCCCATGTGTCAATAAAATAGCGACGGGTTGAAGCTTTTGATTCTCATACATGGAAATCAAATATTCTGCACGATCCGCCGGATCTATAATAACTGCCTCCCGTGTTTCTGTATTGGCAACGGTGTAACAGTTCGTTGCAAAAGAACCTAACACATTCGTAATTGTTATATATTTGGACATCTGGTACTCCTTTCCCTTGGTTAACCGGTTGTTCTTTCAATATCGATAATCGATTCGATGCTGCGAATCTTTGAAATTAATTTATTAAGCTGCTCCTTTGAATGAATCTCAAACTTGACAGATACCGTTGCTTTGCCCTGCTTATTTGTGCGGACATTCATGCCTGTCAGATTGATATTTTCCTCATTAAAAATCTTTGACAAAGCATATACAAGTCCCTGACTTTCACTTGCATATATGTTAATCTCCGTACTATAGAGGTTGCTTTGAACATCGCCCTTCGCCCAATCAGCCTCTATCAGCCTTGCACGGTCAAACTCGTCCATACAAAGCACATTAATACAGTCTGTTCTATGAATCGAAATGCCTCGACCTCGTGTGATATATCCGACAATTTCATCGCCCGGAACCGGTGCACAGCACTTTGAAAAACGAACCGCCATGTCATCCATTCCCTGAACGATAATGCCACCCTTTGGATTCTCAATACCACGACCCGGCGTATTAATCTTATCAACGATCTGTGCCTCGGTAACCTTATTTGCCTCATCACGTTTGTACTCTTCTAACAGGCGGTTAACAACCTGACCTTCTTTGAGTCCTCCATGTCCGATGGATGCCATAAGCGCATCCCAATTGGCAAAGTTGTACTTTTGCAAAACCTTTTCAATAAGCTCAGGCTTCGTAATATCTGCTAAAACAATTGATTTTGCTTTGCAATATGCAAGCATTGCATCCTTGCCCCGCTGAATATTATCTGTCTTGTTTTCCTGACGGAACCACTGGTTAATCTTTGTCTTTGCCTGCGAACTTTTAACAACGGAAAGCCAGTCGCGGCTTGGTCCTTTGGAGTTCTGGGAAGTAATAATTTCAACACGGTCGCCATTGTGAAGCTCTGTTTCGATTGGCACCTGTCTTCCGTTAACTCTTGCCCCGATCATCTTATTTCCGACTGCTGTATGAATGAGGTAAGCAAAATCAATTGGTGTGGAGCCTAAAGGCAAATCCTTAACATCACCCGCAGGTGTAAAACAATATACCTGATCGCCAAACAAGTCGAAATCTGTCTTGACAACGTTCATAAATTCGCGGTTGTCCTTCGTATCTGTCTGCCACTCCAAAATCTGGCGAAGCCAGCTCATCTTCTGATCCGCAGTCTCCTTCGATCCTGCCTCCTTATATTTCCAATGCGCCGCAATACCGTATTCAGCAGTTCTGTGCATCTCGTATGTTCGAATCTGAATCTCAAACGGACGTCCCGCCGGACCGATTAAGGTTGTATGCAGAGACTGATACATGTTCTGCTTTGGCATGGCAATATAGTCCTTAAAGCGACCGGGAATCGGCTTATATTTTGCATGAATAATACCGAGTGCCGCATAGCAGTCACGGACCGTTTCAACCTTAATTCGAATCGCATGTATATCATAAATCTGATCTAATGTCTTCTTCTGCGTAATCATCTTCTTGTAGATGCTGAACAGATGCTTTACACGTCCATCTACTTCACATGGAATATCCGCTTCCTTCATATACTCGTTAATTTCTGCAACGGTTGATGTAATAAAATCCTCACTTGCATGCAGCCTTGTTGTAACCTCTTCCTTAAGTGACTTATACACATCCGGATACAGGTACTGCATAGAAAGATCATCCAACTCAATCTTTATTTTGGAAATACCGAGTCTGTGCGCAATCGGTGCATAAATATCCATTGTCTCCCGCGATTTCTCTATCTGCTTTTGCGGAGACTGATACTGCAATGTACGAAGATTGTGCAAACGGTCAGCCAGTTTAATCAGAATAACACGAATATCCTTTGCCATCGCAAGGAACATTTTTCGAAGATTTTCTGCCTGAAGCTCAATCTTATCCTGCGATAAATCGAGCTGTGTGAGCTTGGTTACACCATCTACAAGCAAAGCAATTTCCGGTGAAAATTCCGCAGAAATCTCCTCTGATGTCATAACCGTATCCTCTACAACATCATGCAAAATGCCTGCAACAATTGTCTCCTTGTCAAGTTCTAACTCAGCCAAAATAATCGCAACGCAAAGTGGATGAATAATGTATGGTTCTCCCGACTTCCGTTTTTGATCTTTGTGTGCCTCGGACGCAATCGCATACGCCTTATCAATCATCGAAACATCCGATGACGGATGATACTGTTGGATTGTACGAATCAGCTGGTCATACAATACAGCTGGCTCCGTAAAATCGTCCGGCTTACTTATTTCTTTTTTGAGTGAGCTTCCGACTGCTCTTTTTTCTTCTGACATACCAATCACTTCTTTCCGCAGTAGTTTCTAAATCCCCGAAGTCACTGTTACTTATTCTCCTTCATACTGAATAACAGATGCGATGTCATAATCCTTAAGAACCTCGCGACCCCCTAAATCACTCAGCTCAATTAAAAATATCATTTTTACAACGACTCCGCCAAGCTCTTCAATAAGCTTTGCTGCAGCCTCGATTGTTCCGCCTGTAGCAATTAAGTCATCTACAAGAACAACTCTGTCGCCCGGCTTAATTGCATCCTTGTGAATCTCAATTGTTGCAGAACCATATTCCAGGTCATAGCTACGTTCTACCGTCTCTCTTGGAAGCTTGCCCTTTTTACGAACAAGCACAAGTCCTTTTTTATTTTTGTATGCAAGAGGTGCGCCAAATATGAAGCCTCTTGATTCTGTTCCTGCAAGCACATCGTATTCAACGCCATCTAAAAGATTGTCCAATTCATCAATTGCAAGCGAAAAACCTTCTGCACTCTCTGTCACTCCGGTAACATCTCTGAATATTATACCCTTCTTTGGAAAATCAGGAATACTAATCATATAATCTTCTACTTTTTTCATACGCGCATCCTTTCTTCACAATGTGCTCTTTCCAAAAACACATCGACTTCTTTTATGTATCCTTTTGTTTATGGTAATGTTTTTCGATATAAAACCGGCTTCACCTGCAATGTCTCGCGACCGCGGTAGCTGTTTATATCCGGATAATAGGCAACATCCAAACGAATATTATTTGGCATACCCTTTAACATTCTATCACATTCTTCCTCAGTAAACCACAGTTTTATATTATCTAAAAATTCTTTTGCATGAAAATCAACCCCCTCCATCGTGAAGCCATTTTCATCCATGAAATGAATACGGATATATTGTCCCTGACTACCAAAGGTGTTGGCCGACTTAATGCACACATTACTCTGACCGAACAACGGTTTTTCATTTCCTTTTCCGAATGGTTCCAGACGTTTCAAATCGTCCAAAAGTTTTTTTGAAATATAATACATCGGCATCGGGACATCAAGCATAAGCTTCGGTGTCAAATCGTCCTCCGACATTCTTTGGTTGATATTTAACAAGCTACGGAATTTTTCGACATCCGCCTGTTTCAATGAGACGCCTGCTGCCAGTGCATGTCCACCAAACTTGACCAAAATGTCCCGGCACTCGTGCAATGCATCATATAACATATATCCCTCAATGGAGCGTCCTGACCCTTTTACGAGGGCTTCATTGTCTTCGGTTTGCTCGGCATCTGTCAGAACGATTGTCGGTCGGTAAAAATGCTCTTTTATCTTGCCTGCGACAATACCTGCCAGACTCTCATGAAGCTGCGGCATATAAATAACAAGCACTTTATCCTCCCGGTATTGCGCCTCGACAAGCTTGATTGCCTCAGCGACACCCATCTCTGTCATCGCTTTCCTCGATTCATTTAATGCAACCATTTCGCGGGCACGCATAGCAGCCTCTGACGCATCCTCACACAAAAAGAGTGCAAGCGCATCATTTGCATCCCCGAGCCTTCCAACCGCATTTACACATGGGCCAAGCACAAAGCCGAAATGATAAGCAGACAACGCACAATCCATTAAATCATTTGCGCGAAGCAAAGCCTTCATACCGATGTTGTTGACTTTTTTGATTGTTTCCAGTCCGTATTTTACAATTATTCGGTTCTCGTCAGTCAAATCCATAATATCGCAAACAGTCGCCATCGCAACAAACGGAATATATTTATTTTCAAGCTCAAGCCGAACCTGCATACATTTGTACAAGGCTTCAAGAAATTTGTAAGCCACACCTGCGCCGCATAAGCCTTTGTAAGGATACTTGCAATCCGCCCTCTGCGGATCAATGACTGCATCTGCAGGAACAAGATTACTTATGTGACTGCCATCAACGGCAAGCTCATAAGGAACTGTATGATGATCTGTTACAATGACCGTCATCCCGTAGTCTTTGGCAAGTGTAACTGCCCGCTCAGCTGCTATGCCATTATCACAGGTAATGATCACTTCGACCCCATCGGCATGCGCCTCTTCAATCAATCTTGTGTTCATTCCATAACCATCGCGTATGCGGTGCGGAATACGAACCGACACATCCGCCCCCAACGAGCGAAGACCATCCGTAAGTATATACCCCGACATTACACCATCCACATCATAATCCGCAATGACACGAATACGTTTCTTCGTCTGAATCGCCTTTTGCATCAGCAAAACACCAAGCTCCATATCCGCCATCTGCTCCGGTGCATGAAGGTCGGCAAGTGTGCCATTTAGATACGTGTCAATATCAGCATCCTCAACAATATCGCGATTACGAATGACACGGGCAACAACCTGATCAATATTAAATTTTTGTCCAATCGCTTTAAAATCTGCTCGTTTTGCATAAACGGACCATTGTGCTTCCATATCGTTTCCTTTCACTGTCTCCTGCTTTTTGAACTGCTGTCCGGTTCATTGTATAACCGAGAAAGCGGTCATCCTTCCGGATAACCGCTTTCTTTTCTCATGCATAAATATAATTACTTCTCTAATACTTCTGATTTCTTGCCAATTTTCTTCAAGTAGAACCAAAGCGGACCTGTAATACATACTGATGAGTAAGCACCACATACAATACCTGCCATCAATGTAAATGTAAATTCCTTCAAAGAAGATACACCCATGATAAACAAAACTAATACCATGACAAAAGTTGTAAGTGATGTATAAATCGTACGAGTAAATGTCTGTGCAATACTTGTATTTACGATATTTTCAATACCCTCTCTCCTATCCATAACCTTGAGGTTCTCACGGATTCGGTCGAAAATAATGATTGTCGCATTGATTGAGTAACCTACGATTGTAAGCATACATGCAATAAATGTATTACCAACAGAAAGTCTTGCAATTGCATAAATAGCGAAAACAACCATTACATCATGAATTAACGCAATTACGGCTGATGCACCAAAGCGAACATCGGAGAAACGAACCGCAATGTAAATCAACATCAAAATGGAAGCAATAACAATCGCTATAATCGCATCCTTACGCATCTCGTTACTAATTGTAGAACTGATACTCTGTGATGAAATCTCTTCTATCGTAAAGTTGTCCTTCAATGCCTGCTCGAATGCTACAGACTCCCCTGCTGCCTCATTCAATTCTCTTGTCTTAAAGATAACCTGATTTGTACCTTCAACAGTCTGAATCTGAATCTCAGCTGCAGAGAGATTTGTCTTAGAAGTAATAACCGGAATAATCTGTGCTTCAACCTCTTCTAAAGTGTATGCCTTATCAAATGTTACGGTTGTTGAAGTACCACCGGTAAATTCCAAGCTGTAATTCAATGCATTTCCTTTATTTGCCTTATTGATTGGAAGGAATGCAAGACCTGCAATGATTACTGCAAGCGAAATCACAAAACAAATCTTTGCTCCCTTAACAAAATTACGAACCTTTGGTGCCTTTGCCTTACCAAAGAACTTTGGATTTGTAAGACCTAAATTTACAACCGCATTCAGCAACATCTTTGTTATAACAAGTGCTGTAAACATAGATAAAACAATACCAATCATAAGTGTTGTAGCAAATCCCTTGATACTACCCGAACCAAGCTTAATCAAAACGAATGCTGCGATTAATGTTGTAATGTTACCGTCTAAGATAGCGGAAAGCGCTTTCTTGAAACCTGCAGCAACTGCATTACGAACACCGCTTCCTGCTGCAATTTCTTCTTTGATACGCGTGAAGATAATAACGTTCGCATCGACCGCCATACCAATGGAAAGGATAATACCCGCAAGACCCGGTAACGTAAGTGTAATGCTACGTACACTAAGAATTAATAACAATAATAATACATATGTCGAAAGTGCAACTGCAGCGACAAATCCCGGAACAAGATAAACAACAATCATAAGAATACAAACGATTGCAAGACCAATCGCACCAGCCTTTAATGCGGTTGTAACGGCTTCCTGACCAAGCTTTGCACCGACGATGTTGTACTGAAGTAACTCCATCTCAAGTGGAAGCGCACCAATCTTGATTGTGCTTGCTAACTTCTCAGCCTCTTCATATGTGCTGATTTTGTTAATAACGGCATCTCCTCCGGAAATCTTGCTCTGTACCTCCGGAGCGCTGGCAATCTCGCCGTCGTAAATGATGTAAATCAGCTTACCTACGTTTGCAGCTGTTGCCTCTTCAAACTTCTTGGCACCCTCATCCGTAAATACAAGTGTCACGACATTATCCTTAACTGTACCACTTGTATCCACGCCGGCAGACGTATCCTTTACATCTGCACCTGTTAAAATAACCTCATAAGGAAGTCCCTGCTCACGCAATGCTTCATTCTCTTCATCAACGAACTCCAAAGTACCCTGCATACCAAGTTCCTCTAAGATTGCATGGGCGTCCTCTTTTGAAGTATCAAGAGGAATCTCTACGGTAATACGCTCATCGTTATTACCCTCTGTATATACTTCCCCCTCTGAGCTGATTGCATCAACTCTTCGCTGTAACTTGTCCAAGGTTGCATTAATCTCTTCATTGGATGGGTTTGGTGTTGTAATCTCGTATGTTACGGACAAACCACCCTGAAGATCAAGACCAAGAGGAATGTTCTTTGTCTTACCTACATCCTCCTTGTCTACACCGTTTATTGCCATGAAAACTCCGCCTGCCATAAGCAAAACAAACACGAGTAATGACAATATCGCTTTTCTCTTTGTTTCTTTCATAACTACTCTCCTTCATCAAAGTCGGCCATCGCCGCTTTTATCATAATTGCGCACTCTACACGCTTTTGCTGCAATTTGCATCCGATGTCATAAGCATCCAATATTGTACCATGGAATTGGTAAGAATTAGCTGCGCAGCCACCGCTGCAATAAAATCTTGCAAAACAGTCTTTGCATTTATCCTTAGCATATACATTACAAAGCTTAAATTCTTCAACAAGCTCTGTTTTTTGTATGCCATTGAAAATGTCACCCAGCTTGAAATCCTCTGTTCCAACAAACTGATGACATGGATAAAGTTCGCCGGTCGGTGTAACCGCCAAATACTCTGTACCAGAGCCGCATCCCGACAAGCGCTTATACACACATGGTCCGCCGTTCAAGTCTAACATGTAGTGGAAGAAGGTAATCTTCTCCCCGCGTTTGCGTCGTTCTATTATATCAAGAGCAAGCTTATCATATTCCTCACAAATACGATCAATATCTTCCTCGCGAATTGCATATGCATTCGAATCCGGTGTGACAACCGGTTCAATGGAAATCTCCTTGAAACCAAGGTCAGCCATTAATTTGAAATCCTCTGTGAAGTCCAGATTATTACGTGTGAATGTGCCTCTCACGTAATAACTCTTATCCCCTCGCTTCGAAACAAAATCCTGAAATTTCGGAACGATAATGTCGTAGCTGCCCTTCCCGTTACGGGACGGTCTCATCATATCATTTATTTCCTTACGTCCGTCAAGACTTAATACGACATTTGAAATCTCGCGGTTACAAAACTCCGTTACCTCATCGTTTAGGAGCATGCCGTTCGTTGTAAGCGTAAAGCGGAAATTCTTTCCGGCTTCCTTCTCACGTTTTCGTCCGTACGCTACAATCTCCTTGACGACTTCAAAGTTCATAAGCGGCTCACCTCCAAAGAAGTCAACCTCCAAATTCACGCGATTTCCGGAATTTTCTATTAAAAAGTCAAGTGCACGCTTACCTACCTCAAGACTCATAAGCTCTCGTTTCTGCCCATGATATTCACCTTCATCGGCAAAACAATATTTACAAGCCAGATTGCAATCATGTGCAACGTGTAAGCACAATGCTTTGACGACTGTCTTTCTCTTCTTAAAATCGATAATAACATCCTTGTATACATCTTCTGTGAATAATTGGCCACTGTCAACCAGTTCCCTGATATCGTCATAGGCCTCGGTAATATCTTCATCAGAATATGCATCGTTGTACTTCTCAATAATAGCAGCCTTCATTGCCTCTAAATCATGATCCTCATACAGGGCAATCATGTCATAAACGAGCTCGTCCACAACATGTACAGAACCGCTACATACATCAAGCACAATGTTATATCCATTGTTTTTGTATTGATGTACCACGCTAAATTTACTCCTTTTAATAACGCAATAAAAGAGGACTATCTGAGGATGGTCCCCTTTTGCTTCGCATCTTGTAATAAATGCTATACTGCCCTATGTAGCACTTACAGTCAAAAACAGATTACTTCTGCTCGCAGCTCTGATTTCCTACTGTACAAGAAGTCTTGCACGCTGACTGGCAAGATGTCTGGCACTCGCCGCATCCACCCTTAACTACTGTGCTCTTTAATGTCTTCTGTGTTAATGTTTTAATTCTTTTCATAGTTGTCTGCTCCATTCATAAAATTCTACTTATCGCATTATAGCACACTTTTCCGCGAAATAAAAGCATTTTTTAACGAAACATTCCGCCAATCATGCCGCCTGCAAGACAGAGCAGAAGCGGTCCCGGCATCCGTTCCAAAAGCGTGCCGCCATCCTTACCGATTATCATCGCAACAAGCAGCAGAACAAAGGCATAAACAAGCCCTGCAAACAAACCCCAAAGAAACCTTCTTGCCTGTACATGTCCACCTGTCACAAATCCGCAAATTGCCGAAGAAAGCACGTAAATTAACACAATTCCTATATTTACCGGTTGCTCTCCCCACCGAAATTTGTACATCGCAAACGCAAGCACAGCAAGCAAAACAAACGTCATAAGATACGCAATTATCAAACCCTTGAGCAAGCCTAAAAAGAAATCCTTTTTTGTCAAAAACATCCCCCTATTGCAGGACTTTATATATCCTATGCATAAGGGGGTTCTTTTATGCCTCGATTTCACCTGCACATTTTAGTGCTGTTTTTGTAATAATCGGTCCAATCAACTCATAAACAACGACGCCACACAGAACAATTGTCCGAATTTTAGAACCATACTCCGGAAGCGATACTGCTGCCGATGTCGCCAGTCCGATTGCCACACCTTCCTGAGGAACCAGTGTAAAACCAAGCCATTTGCTGACAACCTTTGGTGCTTTTGAAACCTTTGCTCCAACCCATGCGCCGAGGACCTTTCCGATAATACGTCCAAATACATACACAAGACCAACCAACCCGACGGATGTGATAACCTTAACATCCAGCGATGCTCCGGAAATAATAAAAAACATCATATAAATCGGTGGTGTAATACGTTCAAGCGGCTCATAAATCTTCTGACGGAATTTCGACAGATTTACAAATACCAGGCTCTGCATCATACATGCCAAAAGCGCTGAAAAGCCAAGCAGATTCGATACTCCGACACAAAGACATATCATCATAATCGTAATGGCAAGTCGATTTCCCCGTCCGGTATAGAATTTGACGGCAAATACCATTACAAGACCAAGAAGCGCGCCAAACGCCAACCCACCAATAATCTCTATAAACGGATCCAGCAAAAGCTCACCGATTGGAGCCTTGCCATGGGAATCAATCACATTTGCAGCAGCCATTGAAAGACCAAATGCCATAAGGGCAACCGCATCATCTAAAGCAACGACCGGTAAAAGTGTCTGTGTAACCGGTCCTTTTGCCTTGTACTGCTTTACAATCATGAGTGTAGATGCCGCCGCTGTTGCCGAGGCAATTGCGCCCATCGCAAGTACGAATTTTACATCATAGCCGAGCAATAGTAACACTGTATCAACAACCACTACTGCACCAAGACCTTCCAGACAGCCAATTACAATCGGCGCCTTTCCAACCTTTTTGAGAAAGCTGATTTTGAATTCCGCACCGATTGAAAATGCAATACATCCGAGTGCAAAATCCGTAATAACGGACATACTGTCAAGCAATTCCTGCGATAAAACCTTCAAAAAGCAGGGACCTAATAATAATCCGATTACAAGATAGCCCGTAACATTCGGAAGCTTCAGTACTTTTACAACCTTGCCGGCAAGAAGCGCTGCCGTCAGCATAATTGCAATATACGTTAGTAAATTAAGACTCATTTCATTACGCCCCCAAGCCCTCGACGAATGTTACAGGAACAGCGAACATAATTCCTGTATTTGGTTCATCTAATCCTACCGTATTGTGAATGATTTTCTTCGACTTTTCCATTTCTTCGTCGCTCATCACAAATAGCATTACTTTAACGACTTCATTGTCATCATCATCTGCAAGAATCGATTTGAGCATACCGAAAATCGGAAGATCATCCATCTTCTCAATCACGCTGGCCATGCCGGTGCCGTCAATAATCGTTCCGCCATGAATGCCCTCCTCTGCCAGTTCCTTGCATATCTCCGTCACAAGCTCTGCCTTTTTCAAAATTACCGTCAACAAATTCATAAACTTTACCTCCTAAAACAATTCCCACATCTGTGTCATCGTTGTGTATACTTTTTTAAGGTACGGTTTAATTTCGTCATTTGGCTGAATTAAATCGATTACCATAACCGGAAACATTCCCGCTTGTCCCGCAGACTTGATACCGTTTCGCGAATCCTCAACCGCAACTGCTTTAGCAGGTTCAACCCCAAGCTTCTCGCAAGCCTTCAAATAAATATCCGGCGCAGGTTTTCCGTTTGAAACCATATCACCAAAAATCAATTGGTCAAAATACTGATCAATCCCATGATTCATCAGATACTCTACCGCACGTTCTTTGATTGTTGAGGTTGCAAGACCAATCTTAATTCCCTTGTTCTTAAGGAACTCCAGTGTCTCTTTCACGCCGGTTTTCAGTTCCACACCGTTTTCCTTTACGTATGCATCAAACCGGCGAATCATATTTTCCCGATATTCAAAATATTCAATTCCACGACCGACAATCGACTCAAAGGTTGCCTTGTTGGAATACTTATTTCCACCTGCGATGCCCTCGCAGGCACGAATCATGACATCCTCCGGAACACCTCTTTTTAAACCTTCCTCCATCTCAAATTTACGATAAAGCTTCTCTGTGTCGGTAATGACACCGTCCATATCAAATACTACTGCCTCAAACATATGCTGCCTCCTTATGTTCCTATACGTACACAAATAACGGAATAGTTATCTGTTTTTGTCAGGTCCGCACGCGACCGGACAATTCCTTCCATTGTTTTTAACCAATCTTCTGCAGAAGCTGTACGATGCAAACAATCCATCATTTCCTGCTCATAAATATATTCCCAAAATCCGTCCGTCATCAGGGCAAAGGATTGAACGCCATCACATTCCAATATGGCACTCTTGTCATAGGACTTTCGTCCCCACGGTGCACCCATTACACGAAGAACCTTATTGCGGTCTTCGTGGACACGGATTTGATCTTCCGTAATTTCTCCCATGTTGCAAAGCATTTGTACCATACTGTGGTCTTTTGTACGTTCATACATTGTTCCGTTGTTAAAGAAGCGATACAAACGACTGTCGCCAATATGTGCCCAACACATCTGTGTTTCTGTTACAACAAGAACAACTAAGGTTGTCTTCATGGCATCCTTAACATTTTGCTCCTCCTGTAGGACAAGAAGCTTTTCCTGGGCAGAGACAAATGCCTGATCAAAAAAATCACTCGTATATCCGTCACAGCGAAACAATTCCGCCACGTGCGTAGCAACCAGCTGCGATGCCACCTCGCCACGATCATGTCCGCCAAGTCCGTCGCACAACACAAAACACATATCTCCCCCATGTGATGCAACTGTCACATAATCTTCATTTACTTCACGTCCACCCTGATTGGTGGTAAGTGCAAAATCTATCATATTATCCCCCTGTTTTTAATCGGTTAAATCAACCATTGTAAAGCCCGACTCGCAACCTAACAATGCACAATAACGCATTATCATTTTAATAATTATCATCGTATTCGTCAATCATTTTATAGACAAGCAAGACGAAAACAGGGGACGAAGCCACTGTCACATCAATGTGACGGTGGTTTCATCCCCCTGTCTTGGTGTCCTACTATCTTGCGTTAAATATTAGTTATTTCTTCTTTTCTTAGCAAGAATGATGAAGAAGAATCCTCCAATTACCAAAACACCACCTGCAATTACAGCAATAAGCCAAATGGAACTTGCTTTCTTTTCAGTACCGAAAGCAAATGAAATCGTCTGCTCGGCCTCATTACCTGCTGCATCTCTCGCATGCATGATGAGCTCGTACTTTCCTTCTTCAACAACATCAATCTGTGCAGTGTTGTTTTCGGAAACTGTGATAGGCTTTCCGTTTAACTGTACAGAGTCTAAAATATCCTCATCCAGCTGTAATGAAACACTAATCTTATATGCTTCATTCTTAATCTGTCCATCCTCGACACCTGAAACGATGAATACCGGTGCCTTTGTATCCAGAATAAAGTTTACAGACTTCTCTGATTCGTGTCCTAACTCATCAACAGCCTTGATAACTAATGTGTATGCACCATCTTCGATATTCGAAGAACCATCATACTCACTACCGTTCAAATACATATGTACATCACAAACCGTGAGATCGGATACAAGCTCATCCAAGTCAATATCCCACTTGAATTCATTGAACACCTTGTTATCATAAGCCGATAAATCACCAATTGCCGGCTTTGTTTTGTCGATTACAAAGTGTACGGAATTTGTCGTCTCATTGCCTGCCGCATCTCTTGCATACACTGTAATATCATAGATACCATCCTGATCAAACGTATGTTTTACAATTGTCGGATTCGTTGCCGGTGCAATGGAATCTCTGTAATCAAGATTTTCTATCTTGCCATCAATATCTGTTCTCGTTCCCTTAACCGAAACCTGCTTTGATGCATAGAATTCTTCATCGATTTGAACTTCCAAATCGAATGCTTTGTCAAACTTGTCATAGTTATTTGCGCCTGTCATGGAAATAACAGGTGAATTCTTATCGACCGTAAATGTCTTTGAATCGGTTGCCGTGTTACCCATAGCATCTGTAATTGTTAATTCTACACGATAAACACCTGTATCGCTAAATGCTCTTGAAAGACTGGTTTCCGCTCCCGTCAAAGGAATATCAATCGGATCAAGCTGCTGTTCGCCTACACCGTCTCCGGCCTTGCGGAAGATTGTTGCTTTCGCTGTCAAGCCTTCCCACATCGGCTTTCTGATATTGAACGTAACATTTGCATCATTTGTGACCGTACCTTCCGGTGCAATAATTTGCGCCTGTGGAGCCGTTGCATCAATTGCGAAATCAACGGATTTTGTCTCGCTCACATTGCCTGCCAAATCGACGGCATAGAAGGTTATATGATATGTACCATCCGCCGTAAACGGATACGTCTTAAAGTTTGTTGCAGTTAACGAAATCTCCTCCGGCTGCTGATTCGGCAATGTACGTGTTGCTGTCCAATGATAATTATTTGTATCTTCATTTGGCTCATCACCCAGGCTGAAGCTTACGGTTACCTGCCCTCTGTATACACCGTTATTACCAATCGGACCTGACAAAGAAGGTGTTACATCCGGTGCTATCGTATCAAGTACAAATGAAACAGAAGAAGGCTCACCTGTATTTCCTACAGCATCTGTACCGGAAAGCTCAATCTTATGCGTTCCGTCTTCAATGATTGCAAGCGATGCAGTGTTTGCAAACCATTTAACATCATGAATCACCTCACCGTTATCAGTAACGACTAACTTTGCAGGATCAACATTGTCATCTTCAGCTTTCAGCAATACTCTTACAACGGAAGATGAAACATATTTCTGTCCCGGCTTTGCTCCGGCCTCAACCGATACCTTAAAAATCGGATCCTTTGTATCTACATCGTATTCCAAATACTTTGGATACGATGCACGTCCTGACTTATCATATGCAATCGCTTTAATTGTGTATTCTCCATCTTCGAGGTTTTCGTCATTCGGAAGTCTGTAATCAACAGAAACCTCCTGATTCGGGGCATTTATACTTGCCTGTTTTGATTTTGTTACGGTTGTTCCGTTTGGGTATGTAATCACAAAATCCACTCTGTCAATGCTGAGGTTATCTGTTAACTTAACATTGATGGTTGGATGTTTTGTAATTTTTTGACCGTTAACATCCTCATCCTCATTAATATAAACCGAAACAGCATTTATTACAGGATTTGTCTTATCTACACAGACGGTGACCATTTTGTCTTTCTTCTGTTTATTGCCTGCCTGATCAGTAGCAACGAACCGAATATTCGTTCCGCTAAGTGAGAGGGATTCAGGAACAGAAATCTTAAATGTCTGCTCTGTCACACCGTCTTTAAAGCTTGTCAATTTTGGATTATTTTCATCAGCGAGAATGCTCTTCCCGCCAACATCTAACGCATCTCCGCCGTTCCGATCAATATAATAATCAGCAACAGCAAGATAATCCTCAACCTTGTCATTGCCGGAATTTATTTTGCCGGTTAATTCATAGTTTTGATACCATTTTGTTTCGGAATTTAAAACATCTTCATCATTAATTATAATGTTCGGTCTCGTAATATCATACACAAACTCTTTATACTCAATTGTAACATCGTGGTTTCCCTTTTCGGTTGAATTATTAGGGTCAAAATCATCCTTTACGCGAATCTTGAGATTTTCGATTCTTGAATTCTCGTCATCAGAATTGTAAATCGAAGGCAAAACAATTATCCATTTCCCGTAATAAACATTTTTATCATTACCATGTGTAAATGAAGTATCTGTATTCTCATCACCCTGTTGGGCTATTTTTATCTCTTCCTCACCATCCATCAACCACATTGACTCAATTTCACATCTGGAGAATGCCTCGACCGTGAGCGTAATATCGTCATTTGTATGATTTGATTCATCGGACAGTTCAAAGGACAATCCATCGGATTTCTTCGCTGATACATATACAGCCAGCTTTTCAAATTTACACTTTTTTACTTTTGGTACTAATTGATGGTCACTACTATAATCGAAATTGTTTTTATTTCCAATCTTATCTGTAGCAGCTACATAGAGTGTAAATTCCGACTCGTCTTTTACATCATTATACTCGATTTCATAGTAGTAAATATCTTTATCCTGGTAATCAACAAGCTTATGTGAGCCCGCTTTTGCTACTGTCATATTATAATCATGACGGATTTCATTATATCCGATAACTTCAGAAATCGGAGCGGCACCTTCAACTGTTACGACATATCGATATGTTTTATCGTTATCCAAATCTTGGTTCTGACTCATCAAAAGTTCGGCGGTATTACCCGAAGATGCAACAAACGTCCATTTTTCAGGTGTTTCTCCGCTTGCAGGCTGGTATTCATAGAGACCGGCCAGATTGATTACCGGCTCACTTTTATCCACTTTGAGCAAACTCAAAGTTTCTGCATAATCAACCAATTGTTCACTCGTTCCCTCAGCGGTTGTTGTTGGTACAAAATATCCGGTATAACCATAGTAATATCCATTATCTGTAAGTTCACGATCTACGGCGGTTTCCCAGCTGCCCGTTTGCTTACTTGCCGGCAGCGTTTCACTTCTTTGCACACTTTGCTTTACCGTACCAACATACAGATCCGCATCGGTATCCGACTTATTATATCCCAAGTCATCGTTCTTTACCGACACTTTGCTATACACATCTACGCCATCCGCACCTTCTACGGACGGTGATGCATCCGTCCATGTATGACACTGCGTTATATCGTCAACAACTTTTTCATAGGTAGCCATCTGACTGTACTTTGCTCTTGCTGTCCAGTCAATGATTGATTTTTTTACACCACCTATTTCTTGAAGTCTTTGACCTTCCGCTTGCAATTTTGGCAAAATCTGTTCAATATTTGCGTTCTCATCGCCTGCAACATATCGATCACTTTCCATATATTGTTCCTTGTTAATGACATCGACTTTTACACCTACAAGTTCAATATCATAAAATACAGGTTTTACATACAAAACAACTTTTTCATCACCAAGTACAAATTCATCCCCTAAAGTGTTTTCCGGTTCCGTTTTTACGTACTGAGAAAGTGTATCCTCATATTTGACAAAATAATATTCAAAACCATAGGTTACTTTATATTTTGGTGTCGCATTTACATCAAACTCAGCACTTTTTTCCTCTTTACAATCCCATCCACTAATCTTGGTATTCATTATGCGATTAACATCGTAAAACTCATAAGTTCCTTTTGTTCGTGTGCCATCAACATCCGATATTCCACTACCTAAAATAACTGTTGGATTAAGCTTTATATTTAATTTATCAGACAGTGTATGCACTTTCACTTCTTTTGGTTTATTTCCGGTAGGAATATAGACAAAAGATTTATCTTCATCTGTTAACTCATCAAAGATTTCAGGAATTTCATAGGTTATATCCTTAACTGTTTCATATGTAGGTTCGCCGCCTTCTCCTCCTTCAGCGTTTACACCTAAATTTTCACCTAAATTTGAACTGAACGGAACAAAAAGCAATAACGCCGCCAGCCCAAGTGCAACAATTTTACGGCCGTTTTTGATATGTAACTTTTTCACCGCTTCTCCTCCTTTACAGTTTCTCGGAAGTATGAACTTCCAGAACGTTATATAATACTACATAATTCTTCGTTTTCTTCTTTGTTTCGCTTACAGAAAGAACGCTCGTCTCTCCGTATTCATCTCCTTCGGAATCACTTGTCAAAACAATGGTCGCTTCATCGTCATCCTCTGCTGCCAATACCTCGGTTGCCTCATCCTCGTCTTCGGATGCCAATACTTCAGTTGCTTCGTCGTCATCCTCGGTCGCCAATACCTCGGTTGCCTCATCCTCGTCTTCGGATGCCAATACTTCAGTTGCTTCGTCGTCATCCTCGGTCGCCAATACCTCGGTTGCCTCATCGTCATCCTCCGCCTCAACATCAGTCGTTAAAACATCGGTTGGGCCATCCGGATCATAATCATCAGTATCTGAAGCTTGTGTATCATCTTTGTCTGTCAAAGCTTCGGCTTCTATGTCATTGTTATCCTGCAAGACCTCCGTTGCCTCTTCATCCACTTGTGTAGCGGCTGCTTCGTTTTCTCTAGCTTTATCTGATTTTAAATTATCTGTATTAACGAATTCTACATCTGCTTCTTCAACTTCATTCTGGCTAAGCACGGCTGTCTCCGCAATGTCTCCGGTAACAGCAGCTGTAATTTTGCTTTCTCCAAGAAATTCTGTCTCGTTTTCATCTAAATGATATGTACGCTTTTTCTTATCCTTGCCTCGAATAAGTCCGCTTGTCGTGTTTTCCTTCTTCGATAATTCTTCGGAAGGCGCATCGGTTGTTCTTGTCTTAATCGCACCGGTTCTCTGGCTATAATGTTTTGGCTCATTTTTACCATCCGGATTCTTTCGAACACCCTTTTCCTTGAGGCTTTTAACCTCTTTTCTTGCGGAGCTACCTGTTAACTCACCAAAAACTTTTGGGATTTTTAGGACGAAGAAGAGAATAATCGTCACAACAAGCAGCAAAATTGCTGCTACCATGCCACCATAGTAGCATGCCTTATAAATATTTGCCATAATTGTTATTCCTCCATCGTCACACTAGCTTTGTGTATCATCATTTTGTCCATCAGCATCATCAGCATCTTCATCCGTATCTTCGGATTCTTCATCATCCACACTGTTTTTCAATGTTTCCATCGTGCTGACACGTTTTCCCCATGTTACGCTATCCTCAATACCCACAACATCACAACCCTCATCATATATCTTCATGAGCATCTCATATTTATCCGGCATCGATTTCTTCCATGTAGAAACATCTGAATTTTTCTTATCACAATAGCTATAAATATAATCCAGATGTGAAGCGTAAACAGAAGCACTCAAAGCATTTTCCTTACCGATTTTCTGCTCGAGCTCTTCATATGTTTTGACTGCATTGTCAAAGTCGCCGATTTTGCCGTATGTCTTGGCAATCCTGTCCATTTTATTTACATAGTCCGAATTGTTGCTATTTGTGGCTGTTCCACCGATTTTTTGCATCGGATCACTACCATCTCTCATATTTATAATGACAAGTGTCTCATTCGCATACGAAATGACATTCTCATAGGCAGCCTTTGCCGCATCCTCACTCTCAGCATCCAACGCAAGCTGCTGATTGATTTCAATTAAGTTATCATAATAACAATAATAGAAATCCTTCATATCCTCACCTTCGTACTCTGAAAGCGACTCCAATGCCTGAATCATCGTATCATTCGCTGTTTTGGCTACACCAGGCTTATTAACATATTTCGCATAAAGCATGCCAATCATTTTGTAATTGATATATTTTGTCTGGTCTTTGTTCGTATACTGTGATTCCGTATGTTCAACAAACGCACTGATTTTTTCAAAATCCGTCGTCTGGATTTCATTGGACGACAAGAGCTTGGATACCGTCAGATAGTAACCTGCCAACTCGCCATACTCCTCGTCGCTCTCATCCACCAGACTAAAATATTTAGAGGCTGTCTTATAATCTTTTATTTCATCAAAGTATGTAAAGCCCATACGGAATAAGACCGCATCACTCGCTTCAATACTGCCATTCGACGTAGTAATACGTCCCGCAAGAAAGGTCAATCCTTCATCCAAATCAAGAACCGGCTTGCCGTCATCCGTATACTCGTGGCTTCCGATTATGTACATAGAAAGCATCTCTAAGTATGCTCTTTCATTATCACTGTCCAGATTAAAGGCATTTTTGTACTCTGCAATCGCTTCACTGTATTCGCCATTGCTTCGATGACTATTACCCTCTTCTATATAGGCATTATAGTTTTCCATCTTAATTCGCTTCATTCCCTTATGTCCATAGACCATAACACCTGCCGCTATAATGGAAAGTGCTAACGTAGAAGCGAACGCAGCAAATTTTATTCTGTTCTTCTTACGGAACGAATCATCTAATTCCTCATAATGTTCCAAATCATATATAAGCTCAGAACAGTTTTGATAACGATCCTTTGGATCCGACTGAATGCATTTTAAGATAATCTTTTCAAGACCTGTCGAAAGTGCCGGATTCCACTCACGGATAGGTCGCATTTCATACGGAGGCTCACAAGGATTCTTGCCGGTTACCATGTGATAAAGCGTCGCGCCCAAATTGTAAATGTCCGTACGCTCATCCGTGTTATAAATTCCCCGGCCCTTCGAATCACCAAACTGCTCCGGAGCAGCATAGCCTTTTGTTCCAAGCGCTGTCGTATCCGCTAAATTCTCAACATCATATTCCTTCGCAGTACCAAAATCAATGAGCTTAACGCCGCCCTCCGGCTTTATCATAACATTTGATGGCTTCATATCTCGATAAATTACCGGTGGGTCCATCTTATGAAGATAGTCAAGTGCACTTGCAAGCTGCAAACCCCAATCAATAACGTCCTCCTGCGACTGCGCGCCCTCGCGCTTCAAACGCTGACTGATTGTCTCTCCTTCAATAAAATCCATTACTACGTAAATGGTACCTTTTTGATTAATAATATCTACAATACGAGGCAAAACCGGATGGTCAACATTTTTTAGAATATTCGCCTCTCGCTCTAATCCTTTTAATAATGTATCCGTCGCTTTCGAACCATCATTTCGGATTTCCTTAACCGCCCACTGCTTATTCAGACGATTATCACGAGCAAGGTACACGATGGACATGCCGCCACGTCCTACCTCTTTCCATATCTCATATTTTCCGTCTAATACGGTTCCTTCCTTCGTCATGTTGTCTTCCTCTTTTAAATCGTTCGAATCAATGCAACTGAAATGTTATCGTTTTCTTTTCTTGCTTTCACAAGCTCCGTCAAATACATACATCCATATTTCATCTTTTCTGGATCGCGTGCATTTGCAGGTCCAATTTTTTCAAGAATTTCTTCCTCAGAAATCTGGTGTCTGAAACCATCCGAGCAAAGCATATATACAACGTCCGGCAAAATCTGTCCCTTGAGGAACTCCGGCTGAACCACCGGCGAAGCACCTACACACTGTAATAAAACACTTCGTCTCGGATCCGTTTTTGCCTGTTCCAAAGTCATCCTTCCTGCCGCGATTTCACGTGCAATAAATGTCTGATCATGAGTCATCTGCTCTACTTCGTTTGATAGCTGGTACACACGACTGTCACCTACATGTGCAATATAATAAAATCCCTTATAAAGCAATAACGTCGATACAGTTGTTCCTAATTTTAAATTGTTCTCCTCACCATATGCCCCTAAACGCTGGTTCTGAGACTGAATAATTTCGTTCCACTGGTTAACAAGCTCTTCCTCTTCGAATTCCCCACGTTCTGCAATCGGTAAAAATATCTTTTCAAACCAGTCCATAAATGCAACTGTAACTTCCTTGCTTGCAAGTTCACCTTTTGCTAAACCACCCATACCATCGCAAACAACAGCAAAAGCAATCTGCTCTTCATTCATCTTAATGATACGAATTGCAAGTGAATCTTGATTTGTTTTTTTAGATATACCCACATCCGTGTGATATGTCGCGATAAACTCCATACTATTCTCCTTTTCTCAAAAGGAATGTAAACTCTTCATCCCCCAACAAAATTGTCATCTTGTTCTTAAGTAATACTTCTTTCTGTGGTTCAAGCTCTGCGCCATAAAGATATGTATGATTTGTTGAGCCATTATCTTTAATGTAGTTTACTCCGTTCTTTTGCACAATGATACAGTGAATACGACTAACCGCCGTATTGTCCGTTATTGCATAATCAACCTTCCCTATCGCTTTACCGAGTGAAAACTCAGGCTTTGTAATATTTATCGTCTCACCCGTCTTCTTACGAACCAAATGTGGAACCGGCTTGTCTCCAAGCTTTCCGACAAGATTGCCAACGGTCTGACCTTGTACCGTTGTCTGTCCCGCCGGTGCAGCCTGTGGTACAGTTCCCATCGGTGATCCCTGCGGTGTTGGTGCCTGTGGCATCGGTGATCCCTGCGGTGTTGGTGCCTGTGGCATTCCCGGCATTCCCATCTGTGGCTTTGGTGCCTGTGGCATCGGTGCCCCCTGTGGTGCTGGTGCCTGCGGCATTCCCGGCATTCCCATCTGTGGCTTTGGTGCCTGTGGCATCGGTGCTCCCTGTGGTGCTGGTGCCTGTGGCATTCCCGGCATTCCCATCT
>CALYVE010000001.1 GCA_945492935.1 uncultured Lachnospiraceae bacterium | reverse complement strand
GTCGTTTTAGTACATTTGTGTATATCTTTCAACGGGGGGCTCTGTCAATCTCGCGTATCGAAATTGGTTGCCCGCTCTCGTCAAAGACACATAATGGTTTTACCGACTTGTTTAATCCATGACCTTCGAATGAATCATGACAAGCTTTGCAATCATATTCGAGATTATCAAACGACAGCGTCACGGAATCATCCCTAATGCTTTCCGTTGTAAGCGTGACCTTGTGATGTACGATGTATCCAAGCTCTTTATGACAAGTCTCGCACAATCCTCCGTCCACCATCTGCCTGTGCCTGATGTATGCCATCCTACATTTCTTCCATTGTTTTGAGTTGTAAAATGCTTTTGCAAATTCCTGTGCCATCGTTTCCCCCAAATGATTGCAAAACAAAAAGACTCCGGACATCCGAAGTCTTTCTTGAAATGGATTCATTTTTCTATTTTGAATTATATCATATATTTTTGGGAATTGTGGGAAAGTTTTAAATTTCTTTAAAAAACTCATATGCTTCTTTTCCGTTTTTCATTATGATTTTGTCACCTTTGATTGTTGGATTATACTTTCCAATCAGCTCAATTAACTTCTGTGGATTAATGATATGCTCCTTGTTTGCTTTACAAAATTTTGTTCTCATATCGTTTTTTCTGTACTCAATTCGATATGTCATTGGAATTTTTCCTGCTACTACAACTGGAAGTAAATATGTTTTCATTTTTTGTCCTTTCTTCGGCTTAATTTGTCCGAACTCTCTGTCTGGGAACCGCTCCGTCTCTGTTTGTTTTAAGCTGCTATTGCGCTTTTTGGAATCCATGTCTTAAACGAATTACCAAGATTTACATATACAGCCTTCTCAGTCTCTTTTAATACATCAACTCTGCAAGTAAACTCTACATATCCGTTCTCAACTAATGGATTTCGCAGGATGTTATCAGTCCTTTTAACGTCCAAATTCATCCAAATATCGCCATATCTTGTAACCTGTTCCATAATCTGGTCGTACTTCCATTCCTTAACCTTCATATCCTTTTCCTCTCTTTCTTTTTGCTGTATTCCTGTTCCTTATGATGTTAGTATAATATACTTGTGTAAGTATATCAATCTACAGAATAACCAAACTTGCACAAGTATATTTGTGCAATATGTATACTTGTGTAAGTATACATATTTTAGTATAATATTTTAAAAATGAAAAGGAGTTGTTGTCATGGGAAAAGCATCAACAAAAGCTAAGAACAAATACAATGATGAAAATTATGATAGGATTTCTTTGTCGGTTCCAAAAGGGAAAAAGGCTGAATACAATGCGGCTGCTGAATCGAAAGGAAAAAGCCTGACTAGATTCATAATTGACTGCATTGAAAAAGGGATGGAATAGCCATCCCTTCATCTGAAAGGAGCGTTCGGTAAATTTTCCCCCTTATTCCGCTCTTATCTCTTCCACACGTTTTTTTATTTCTGCCCGCACTCGCTCTGACATATTTTCAAATAACGGCTCAATTCCAAAAGCTTCCTGCATTATCGTGAATGCAAACGCATGTGCGTCAATCTCTGCAGGCTGAAGGTTGTATGTTTCCGTGTCTATTGTTCCAGCATTTTTATATTCCGAAAAATAGAATTCTTTGTTTGTTTTAATCTGCCACAGATGTCTTAATTCGTGAGCTATCTCAAACATCAAATCCGGAGTTATCGCCTTTTCTTTTAAATATATCTTTTCACCATCACATAAAGCTTTCATTGTAGGTGTTTTAAATTTTGATGTGTCATATATTATCTTCGGCATTTCGATATTTAATATTTTTGATACTTTTTCGATATATTTATCTATCATTTCGTTCACCATAAAATAGCCGCCATTAATCAAATAGCGGCTATTCCCATAAATCATTATATCATATTTTGAATCGTTTCAGTCCCTTTTTTCTACTATAACATGCTGTAAATAACCAGTCAAGTCATCAATTCTTTATGACAGCGAATTTTCTTTCCAATACTGCTACGATCCATGTCCAATCGTTCCGCGATTTCCCTCAGCTTCATCCCATCAATAAACCGCATCTGGAATATCTGCCGTATCTCCGAGTCCGGTATGCTGTTGATGTACTGTTCTATCCTCAGCATAGCCTCCTCTGCTTCCGCTTTCCTTTGCTCGTATATTCGCATCAACCGACTTATCCGATCCGCGGCCTCCGGGAGACTCATCTGCACACTCACTCTATGCTCCGTATACGGGAATACCGGTGATGATGCTTTTACCTTTCCTTTTACCACAGGAATATCGTCCGACTTTGCACACAGCTTATTGATTCTTTCCTCCAGTTGCTCTACCTCTCTCTTTAATGCCCTGTATTTACCGAGCTCCTCTTTATCCAATACCTCACCCCCTCGTATCCTGCTGCCATTTGCATTTTATTATTACTTATAATTCCAGTCTTTGATTATTTTGTGTATTTTTGTGTATTTCATTATTGACATTTTACACAATCTTGTGTATAATATAATCAAAGGAGGGACATAATGAATCCAAGAGCACTAACAGTTAAGCTTATAACATCTAACGGTTACGTTCTGAAAAGGCACGGTGCAAATCACGATATATATTACAATCCGCATACGCACAGCACGATACCGGTCAAACGACACGATTTCAACGAAAACGACATGAGGTACATCCTCAAAGAAGCAAACATCGACAGGAAACATTAAGTGTTTCCTGTCCCCTATAAGGAGGTCTCTATGCAATATATTTATACTGCTCTATTTACACCTATCGAAGATGGCTCCGGATACTATGCTAAGGTCCCTGACCTTCCTGGCTGCATCACTACCGGAAGCTGTCTGTCTGATGCCATCGACCAGATTACCGACGCCATGGCCGGCTGGCTCGTGGTTGCAGAGGATGAAGGAGAAGAAATCGCTCCTCCTACTCCTCAAGATCAGCTCTGCACTGATTCTAATACTATCGTTTCCCTCATATCTGCAGATACAATTGAGTATCGTGCCCGCACAGACACCCGTGCTGTACGGAAGAATGTGTCTCTCCCTTACTGGATGGTTTGTCTCGCAGAAAAGCGTGGCATTAACTGTTCCCAGGTTCTTCAGGATGCACTACGGTCTATCCTTGATAATGTTTCCCTTTCAAGACCCCGTTAAACGGGGTCTTTTTTATACAAACGGCAGCTCTTCCTGTAATCCATCCGGCACATTCATGAATCCATCCGCATCACGAGCCTCCTGTGCCCTGCTGCCATTCGCCGGTGATGCATTCTTACTCTCTGCAAACTCCAGCTCTTCTACCATGATCTGCACACTGTATACCTTCTGGCCATCCCGGTTCGTGTAGTTATCGTTCTGAATGCGTCCAACGACTACCATCTTGGTGCCCTGCTTCAAATAGCGCTCTGCAAATTCTGCCTGCTTTCCAAATGCAGTACAGTTAAAGAAATCTGCATCCGGCTCACCGTCGCGCTTATATCTGCGGTCTACCGCAAGCGAAAACTTCGCGATTGCTGTAGAACTCTCCCCTTGTGAATATCTTACTTCCGGATCGCGCGTCAGGCGCCCAACCAATATCACTTTGTTCATCTCTTCTCCCCTCCTGCTGTCTTTGTTTTTCTCAAGCATCCCCAGCTGCATCGTAAGCGCTTGTCCTTTCCTTTTCTCGGCCTGTATGCCCAGGTATCCTGCTCTACAACATAGAATCTTTTACCACATTCCGGGCATATCTTTTCTCCATTGAATTTTTTATATTCCGGCTCTTTTACTTCCTTTTTCCGCTGCGCCCTCACGGTATGTAATCCCATCTTTCGCATAGCTTCATATATCGTGTTCTTGGACCAGCCTGTCTGTTCACTTATTCTGGCTACGGTTATCCCGGATTTAACCAGACTTTGCAGCTGACCTTTATCTATCACTCTCATTTTCTCCTCCCGGCTTTTCGCTCCTACGCTTTTTCAACTCTTTCAGCCACTCGACAAGCTGTTCGTGTTCCTGTACGCACTTATCACAATGACGCATACAATGTATAGGGCAGTTTGCGTCTGTATTTGTTATCTCTTTATATTTTGCTATTGCTTCATCAATCGTCATATCAATCACCTACCACCTTTATCTTCTTTCCGCAGTACGGACATTTCCTAAACCAAGCAACACCGAATACATTGTATGTTGAGTTCGGTTCGCAACTTGGTTTCCATCCGTTATTTATTTGTGTTTATGTCCATTCGCACACGTCATCAGATACACCGCCCTGCTTGACGATTTCGATTGCACTTGATAATCTTATTGCCTTGAATATTCCGCCACATACTGTATCTGTTGTTGTATATGATTTTTTCTCCATTTCCTCAACAACTTTGTCAACTGAATATGCGGTCTGTTGCATATCTACAACCTCGATGCAATCATCTACCACATTTGTAAGCATAGTACATAGCGATTTGTTCCAATCACACTCCGCATATGATTTTAACTTTTCAATCAAACTATCCGCATCAATCAATCTCATTCTTCCAATTCTCCTTACTTTAACTGTTCTCCCTCTCTATTATCTCTCTCAATTTATCCGGACTGATGCCGCAATCCTCATAGTCCTTCAGCTTGCAGAGTGCTCCGTAGAGCTCCCGCGGAATATCGATCCATGCGATTCCTTTCACGCCCCAGGTACCATCCGGATAATGATATGTAAGCCTGCTGCCATTGTCATCTCCTGAATCCTGTTGCACCGGTTCAACTTCCCGGTTATCCTCCGGCATAATCTCCGGATAATCCTCTACCTGCATCTGCCCTGCTACCTCTTCTTTCGATTCTTCAATCTGCTGTTCGTTGTCCGGCTGTTCGTCCGGTTGCATCTCTTCCGGTTCTTCGATTACCTCTACCGGTTCCGGAATGCTCTCGTCGATATCGTGCAGATTCTCCGGTGCTTCGGTCTCACCCGGTTCCTCGGTCTCTTCCTGCTTTTTCACAAAAACATCCTTGAGCTTGTCCTTTATGCTCTTCTTTTCCGGCTTTGCTTTTGATACCTTTGTTTCTTTTTTTGTCTCCTTCTTCTCCTGTTTTTGTTCCTGCTGTTGCACCGGTGCAACTTCCTTTCCCGGAAACTCCTGCCCGTATATCCTCTCCCAGTTCTGCTCCGGTGTTTCGTCCGGATTCCATCTTCTGGCCCATGCTGCTGCCACTTCATCCCACGAATAAGCCTTGACCTCATTCGTCCTTGTGTTGATGCTCTTTACCTGTTCTTCGTTATCCTTTACGATAAGCATCATGCGGCCAATGCCCAGGATACGCACAAAGTATGTCTTTTCTCCAGCCGGCGCCATCAATTCCTTTATCTTTTCAATGTCGTATTGAGTATTGAGTCCGAATGTACCGACTATCTGCGCATACAGCTCCGGCTCTGCCTCGCCGAGGTTGCGAACAATCCATACGATATTATCCTGCGCCGGCGGCGCCTCCAGTATTCTTTCGATATCCGTTACCTGCTGCTCCGCCTCGACCTCTTCCTTGATAGCCTGAATCTCTGATTTACTGTAGGCCGGTGACAGCTCCCGGTTGATTTCATCCGGAAGCGCCAGCATGAGTGTGAGCTTTGAGTAGCCGAAGCCTTTATATTCCGGCATCAAATGGTCCGAATACCCTCCCTCCGAGAATTTGTCATTGATGCTGATAAACCTGCTCACCTGCGTCTTGTCGAGGTTATATTCTGCCTCGGCGAACTCCGCCACCGACTTATATCCGGATTCAGCGAGAACATTCGTGTCTCTTGCCACCTTCAGCAGATATCCGATCCGTACAAATCCCTCCGCCGTCCTCTGCAGCTCTCCGTCGAGCTCCGCTTTATATTCCTGGTATGTATGCCTGTATTCCATCATCTCCATGATTCCTGCTCCTCCTGTCCGCATTTTTCTCTGAATCTCTCTATTGCCTGCTCCTTTGTAGTCTGCATACACGTTTCTGCCCCGCAATACGGACAATGTATATACGTTCCTACGCCTGTGACTACGATTCTCGCCTGCTGCCCGCATGCGCACTCGATATGTTCATATTCCATCATCCCACCTCCATTAAATATCTGTTATACAAATTTTTTGTGTGCCTGTGCCAGCTCCTGCTCTGATATATCCAGATATATCTGCGTAGTCTCTATACTTTCGTGTCCTAACAGCTTCGATACCTGCTCTATTGGCATTCCCCTCCGAAGAGCTAACGTTGCTCCCGTTCTTCTGAACCTGTGAGGATGCGCTTTTTCTACGTTTGCTTTTCTCCCGACTCTTCTGATCCAGCTTTCAATCGAGCCTTTGTCTATGCATCCTTCCCCGACAAGCTCCGGAGCCTTCCACCATTCTCTCTTTGCTATTCCTTTTTTCTTGCACTCTACCTGCACATATCTTCCCTTTTCATTTGCTTTTATGATTGATTTTGCAAACAGATACGGGTTGTTATCTTTTCTGCATTCCAAATATCTCTGCAGACATATCTTTGCTCTTGCGTTTATGTAGCATATCCGGTCTTTGCTTCCTTTTCCGTGTACCAACACGGTATCTTTTTCTTCTGAGATATCTTTCAGTTTGATTTGAGCAAGTTCCGAAACTCTGCACCATGTAGACAGCAGCAGCTCAAACATGCACATTATTCTCACATCATCCTTGATAGCAAATCTCATCTGCTCAATATCCGCTTCCGAAAAAGCATCTTTCTTAACCTTCGGAATCTTAATCTCATCCACTTTATTCATTGGATTTTTGATGATATATTCCTCTTTTACCATCCATTGATAGAATGACGATATCACTCTCATGATATTCTTTTGATACACTTTGCTACTTTTGTCTCTAACCTCTTTCATCGCAAGGTACAACTTGATATCATCCGATGTAATGTCAACAGGAGATTTCTGTACCTCTCGGAAAAATCTCTCCAGCTCGTTTTTGTAATGCTGTATTGTTCTTTCCGTTCTTCCGGATACTCTTTTGTTTACCAGGAACAGCTTCAGGTATTTTGTGATATCGTCCTCGTTTACTACTGCAACCTCTGTACATCTGGAGGTTATCTCGTATTTATCCAATATAAGAATCAGCCTGTTTTTTATCAGTTCCCGGTCTATTCCTATGCTCATTAAAAGCATCGTAATATCATCCAGTAATCTGTCTCTCATATCAACATCCCCATTTCCGCCGGAGTCCTTAATACGTTCCTTTCGTCATATCCTTTTCGATATGTTTCCTTGAGTGTGTCTCCCTGCGCTACCGTAGCCCTAATCCCCAGCAACGACAGCTGTATATACGTCATGTAAACACCGTTCCAGTCTAAATCCTGAGCTATTATATGCAATTTTTTTTGGTAATCGATGTTATTCTCTTTCATAACTTGTGCTATCGCTATCATCATTCCCCCGCCTCCGCACGACGGCTCATTTACCTCATAGATTTCACTGTGACTGCATCTGCAGATTTCTTCGCCGTATACTAGCTTTGCAGTCAGGTAAGATAAATGATATGGAGTGAAAAATTGACCTGTATTCTTGCTCCCACATCCCGATTTCATGAATATGTCACCAAGAATATCAGCGAATCTTTCTTCTAATGCCATGCTTAATGCTCCTGCCATATTTGCCATCGCCTTCAATTCTTCTCCATTGTATCTGCTGGCTATGATTCTGTATGTTTCCTCTCTTTCCTTGTATATTTTGTCATGAATCATTTTGCATGAGTTTTGAATACTTATAGCGAGCATCGTTATCCAGTCAGTAAAAATCCGATATGGTGTGTATTTTCCGGACATTGACGTTATATTGTCAATTATAAATTTTTCAAAGTCCATCATCCTGCCTCCATAAAGTCTTTTTCCAGCACATCCGCAAGGAGCTGTCCTGCAAGCGGACCGTGCCACACCCGGTTTCCATCCTCTCGCAGCTTTTTGTAATTTTCCTTTCGCAGAATGTTTGCTTTCTCTCCCAGCTTCTCTTCATCCTTTGTCAGCTGCTCTTTGAAATACTGCTGCCATTTTTTCAGGAACGGCACAGCATTTTCAAAATCCGCATTCTGCCTATCTCCCGTTGTTCGTTTCTGTCTTATGTTCCCCGATGGTTCGACCTCCAAGGTATACCACGGTATATCCGGATTGTTTTTCTTTCTCAAAAAGAACAGATAGCTTTCGTCGGTCTGAATTCTTGAAAAGTAATAATCGCAGGTATGGACGCAGTGCCCAAGCACTACTCCCTCTGTGACGATATCAAGGATGCTCTTCGGTGATACGATACAGTAATCCCCTAATTCGTATTCGAACTTCTGAAGCTTTGGAAGCTGCTCATTCACCTTCGGCCACTTCTTTTCCAGCGATTTCGCCTGCTTTTCGAGTCCTTTTGTCTTGTTCAGGAAAATCAGTCGGTCGTGTTCCGCTTTCAGGTCCTTCGGCTTTGCAATCTGCTCCAGCTTTGTGTTCATTTTCATCTTCTCTGCCATGTTTATGTAATCCTGCCAGGTTGTCAGCGCCTGATAAAGCGTATCATTCATTATTCCTGCCTGCTTTTTCAGGTAGTTATAGGATTTTACGAAGCTTACCGGAATTGGAAGAAAATTGAATCCGCTTGTCTTAATTCCTGCATCTCCGAGGTCTTTTATCATCTCATCCGGCCAGATGGTATTGATCAGCTTTTCATATTGGAGCCACCGCAGCGAATCCACTCCTCCGTCCATCTCCTTTAATCTTTTCAGCCTCGCCTTGTCGACCTTCAGCAGCTTTGATATCTCTGTTTCGTCCTGCGCTATCAGCGTTTTATCGTATCTCTCTTTGATTAAATCCTTTGCAAGCCGGAACATTCCCATCTTCGCCAGCATCTCCACTGCCGGATTCCCCTTTTCAATCTGAATATAGCTTGTCACGGATGTCGGCAGTGTCTCCCACAGGTCAACGGAGCTGTGCTTTAAGAAGGTTGTTTTTTTGAGGTTTGGCAGGTTCCGCTTGTATAGCTTTCGCTCCGTATAATATGTTCTCGCTGACGGCCTATAATCTTTATTCAAACACCATCTCAAATATTTGTTCTTGTAGCTTTCGTAATTGTATCTTCGGATGATTCCGTTTTCAAAAATTAACGTTCTTTTGTCTTCATGTGTGCTTATGTACGGATTGTCATATGACCTGTTATAGTAATACTGTCGCTGTGTATATTTTCTAATCACGATTCCGCCTTTAATCCTTTGAATGATTTCTGCATAGTAGCAATCTGTTGCAAGCGTCTTAATCTTTCCTTCTGACTTGAATACCGCCTTTGCCCTGCATGCCGGACAGACCGTCTCCTTTCCGTGTCTCGGAGATTTTACCGGCACGATTTTCTTGCACCGCGAGCAATAACCTTCTTTTGCTTCCTTTCTGTCATATTTATAGATGATAAATACGTCCTTGCATGCTTCCCTTCGCATCCACTCTTCAAAGCCTGATGGTATCTTTGGTATCAGCTTCATATCGGCATCCCAAGGTGCCTGCTCTCTCTTCTCTTTTCTCTTGGTTTCCTTATCCTTCTGCTCCTGCTGCCATTCCTGCAAGCGATACGCTCCCTTTACCGGTTTTGCCGACTCATTTTCCAGCTTCAATCGATTAAGTGTATCCATTCCGTCCTTTGATATAAAATACTTCGTATCACTCCACCGAAATAAGTACGGAACGCCATCCAGATTGCTCAGCATTGCTGTGAGCCACTTTACCTCTTTTCCCTCATCGTCAAGCTCTCTTGTGATGTATTCCTCTCCTGGCACATTCAAAAAAATCTCATACCGCGGCGTCTTAATGTCCTTTTTCATCATTTCCGGCAGAAATACCGCTATTTTGATTATCCCGGATAAATTATTAACACGAAATAGAGCATCGTATTTATTCGCCACCCACTTATGCACTGTTTGAGACCAACCGTATGTTTCCGTCCTCTCTTCCTGCATTTTCCCTTTTTCCATCATTTCCCTGGTTGCCGGCAGTGCCCGGAGCTTTCTTAATTCTTCCTTCCGCACTTTACTTGCCTCCCCTCCGCGTTATAGTAGGTGTCCGGAAGATAGATTACTCCGTCTATCCGGTATGCTCCGGCCGAGATGATTTCTTTCGTGCCTTTTCCCTCTTTCAGAAGGAATATGGTAGAGCCAATTTCCCCGGATGCCTTTGGGTTCTTTCCACGGACCACCACGATACCGTTCTTTCCCGCTCTTCCTGTGTCCTTTTCGACCTGATCCGAGTATTCTCTCTCTGGATGATTGATTAGCCATTCGCACTCCAGGATTCCCAGCTGTTCCAGAGTAATTTCACGCAATATGGTCATTTCAGTGCAGGATATCTTATTTAATCCGTCCTCATGCACATCCCCTGCGGCAATCACGATACAGTACCTGGAATTGTCATTGTAATACCATTCTCTTACTTCTAACGGCTCCTCCGTGCAGTGAAAGCCTGTATTGGCGCACTGTGCCTTGTCCTCTTTGTAGGTCTGCCCGACCTGATACTGAAAGGTACCGTGTCCCATCGTGCACGCAAGGTCTTTGTTGAATCCTTTGTATGCGATCATCCCTGTGCCTCCGTGTAATATTTCAGCGCCAGCTCCCTACGTGTCTTTTTATCCGGAATGCCGATTGCGAACTCATGCGAACCAACGATTGACTTAATCTTTCCTGCTTTTGCGACAATCCTCTTATCTACCACACATCGGTGTTCATAGCCTGTCTCTGCTGTCAGCGCAATATATCCTGCAAGGTCTTTTCCTTTTCTTCGCACCTCTATACAGAAATTACCGTCACCTGTGCACAGATCCATCAGTTCAGTCACCCAGTCCATGAGTACGCCTGACAGCTTCAGGCCTTCGCTTTCTACCTTCAGCTTTCCGACTGCTGCCATCAGCGGCGTTGCCAGCTCTTCCATGCAGCCATCCATATAGTCCTCTGCATCCTCTTTATCGATGCCGTTCTCCAGCGCAAGAGCTATCAGCGCCTCTTCGTCTCCTTCCGCTTTCTTCGCTGCGGCCGCACGGTTCAATTCCTCCACGGAATCAAATTCTCCAAATTTCTCGAACATCTTGTTTTCCTCCTTGTTTTGTTGCACCGGTGCAATTCCGGTGATTACAACCAGCTCTTCCCGAACTCCCTTATGAAGTCCTCCCTGCTTCCATATCTTTCTTCATACAGACTCTGTGCTTTCTGCTTGATGCACACATCAATTACTCTGTTGACGTGCACCGAGTTGCTTCCCGTCCGGTGGCAGCTCTCGCCGCACAGCCACACCTTCAATCCGCGCTTCTCGCTGTTCTTTCGATTCGAGCCTCCGAACACATGATGTTCCTCCAGCCCATTGAAGTACCCGAACGGAATGCTCTCGCCGCAAATGAAACATACTTTTTCCTTTTGCATAATGCTCTTAATGGTTCTCACCTGCCTTTCTCCTGGTCTCATTCCGGAGCCAAAAGTAATATTCGTGGATTTTACCGCAGATTACCTCTGTCTGGTGCCCTGACAGCAGCCGAAGGCATTCCTCCCACTCCTCGCGGTTCGCCGTGTCTTCTCCCTTGCTGTTCTTCCAGCCTGCCTGCTGCCACTTGGCTGCATCCCCGGTGATTCCGTTCGCCACATACGCAGAATCTGTATAAATCACCAGCTCGCACGGCTTCGTCAGCCGCCGCAGCGCGTATAGCACTGCCAGTAATGCCGCCCGGTTCCCGCTGCATTCCCCGACGCTCTCCGTGCCGTGTCTTGATACCGGTCCTTTGGATGTCTCTACCACCATCAGATAGCCTATCGCCCCGGTACGCTTCGCCGGCCCGCGGATGGTCGTGTATGTATAAATTGACACCTTCATTTTGTCCTCCTCTCATTTTTACGTTTTCAAAATGCCCCTCCGCTTGAGGATTTTATAGGGTTTGCTGGCTTTTCTTCCGTCTTTTCTTCCTTATTCTTCCAAAATCAATCTCGCATTCAGTAAAATATAGGGTTTGCTGGTTTTCAACACTGCAATTTCACCATGCGGTATCGTATGAACCCATACCCACCATACTCCGGGCTGTTCATCCCTCGCTCAATACTGTCCGGCACTATCCGGTATCCTTTCCACGGCTTCGGTTCATTCACGAACTGATTGCGGTACCTTACCGCCCGGTAAACCGGTTCCGGCCGGATCAGATTACGCGAACAATTATACCTTTTTCCCATCAGCGCCTCATCCGTCCCGATGGTCTCGCTGGTATACTTAATCAGGTATGCCGCGAGCTTCGCATAGTCCCCTCCGGTATCCAGCGGTGATACATGGATTTTCCCTGCGCCGTCATATGCTTTCTTCCAGCACCGTGTCAGCATTTCAATGTCTGCATCATTAATCACCATGTGGTGATGTCTGCTTCCTTTTTTCCCGATTTCCATCACGTGAACATATTTCAGAACGTTCCCCCTCTTCTTATATTCCTTCCGGAGATATTTGAGAAAACGTTTCATATCCCGTTTCATATCCTCCGGCTCCCGATAGGGGCTCCCTCTTTTTCTTATGTATCCAAAATCAATATGAGCATCTGTTCCGTCCTTGAAGTTTGCCGCGAGCAGCTCCCGCAAATCTCTCTCTGCTCTCCTTGCATTTGCCCTCTTCTGACTCTCCTGTGTCGGTGCTGTCCAGTCGGCTCTTGTCTGCCCTTTCTTCCCATACCGACTGGTATAGTACATTGCTATCTCAACCGTCCTTCCTGCCCGGACGGTTCTCACCATATACATCCCTTTTCCATCCTCTCCGTACCTAAATCTAATAAATTTTATCAGGCTTGAAAGCGTGTCAAAACACGCTATTTTCTTGACTTTTTGCCCGGTTCGTGATAGAATGAAAACAGATAAATTTCTCGAACACTTTTATCTGTTGAGTCTGTGATTTCCTCATCACAGACTCTTTTTTTCATTCCCAAAGATATACTCCGTATCCGTTATCAGCACACCGTCGACCAGAAACATCGTCCGGTACCAGCAATTGCCGTCACTGTCCTCATAGAGCCTCTTGTAACGCTCCGGATTCTCTGTTGATATCGTTCCGATGTACTCTATCTCCAGAGCATCCAACCCATGCCCCGCGCGGCTTTCCACGCAGTATGCCAAATCCAGCTTCTGCCTCAATTCTTCCTCTGTGTACTTTTTTGCCGGAATCTCCTCCGGCCGGACGCGCATTCCGTCTCTGCGTATTAGTCTTTTGGTATCTTGCGGCGCTGTCCGGAACGCTTGCTCACTATGTACATATAGGACTTGTCCTCTCCCTGTATCATCCATGAGTGCCAGTCCAGTCCTGCTGCCGCTATCATCCCTTTCTGGTCCCTCGTAGGCTTCTTTGGCTGCTTCATACATTGCTCCCCTCCTACAATCTTCCCAGCTTTGTCACATGCCCGGATTCTACCATCACCGTCCACCCGAGCACCTGGTTCATTCGCAAGCACTCTCCCAATGAGATGCGGTCCATGCTCTTCTGTCTTGCGCGTTCGATCTGTCTCATATCAGCAAGCTCCGATGCAAGAGCTCTCTCGCTCTCTCGCAGGCGCTGCAGCTCTGCCTTCCGGTTATTCCTGATTTTTAATATTCCCACGTTCTTTTCCTCCCTGCTTGTCCAATTCATGTTCACTCCTGAAGTTCAGGAGTGCTTTTTCCTCAATCTTCCGCCTCTTACGCAGTAGAGCTCCTGCTATCTTTCACCGGCACATATCCTATGGAGCGCAAGGCTCTGTCATTAAGCTCTGCTGCAATCTTTTTTCTTTGCTCCTCCGGCAGACTATCCAATGGTACATACTTTCCATTGATGCTTACGAGCATTCTTGTTGTGATAGGCTTTTTCATAAATTCACCCCCTATGAAAATCTATTCTCTTCGCTTGTACTTGTTTCGAGACTATTTTTAAAATCTAATTCATCTTTTTTAGCAATAATTCCAAGTGCTGCACTTTCTCTTATCAACTCTGCGAGTGCAGATACATTTTGTGCTATTTGCGTAGGGCTTTGTAATGTCTCGCTCATAATCAATCTGTCAACATAACTGCATTGATTCACGATAGTTCTTCTCACTGCGTCTTTAACTATTTTTTTTGTACTCATTCTTTCACGCTCCTTTGGGCTTTATAAATGCTGCAAAATAACTGCAACCAGTAACAAAACTGTGATAACCGTATTTGCTGCAATAAATGCGGTTATCTTCTTTATTCTGTTGTCCGTATAATCCTTTGCACATCTCAAATGTAATTCATCATGATATCTCATGAACCACTCATATGCGTATCTTCCCCCGTATCGCTCTTTTAACGTTTCCGCATCCGTGAACTCTCTTTTTTCTTCCCGGTGCCTTTTATGCATCTCTCTCTCGCTCCTTTCTCACAATTTGACATTTTACATTTTTCTCCTTATACTACTGTTACAGGCTCCCGGCAGAGCTGAGTACATAGAAAGGAGATTACTATGAAGCTGAACTGTGACTGTGTACGTGACATCCTGCTCCTTTTCGAAAAGAAAACCGAGCCTTCCGATGAATCACATAAACGTTTTCTTACTCTTTCAGACTTCTCAACTAGTCTTGAAAACTACAGTAAATCAGAAATCATTTCTGCCATTGAATCATTGTCCATAGCAAATTACTTGGAATGCAATCTTCTGTATGGCGAAGGACAAATTGTTTCTGCTGTTGTCACTAGTATTACAGTTGAAGGATATGATTTTCTTGAAATCATTCGCCCAAAAACTGCTTGGGAGAAGTTCAAAAGCGTAATTTCTCGATCTGATGCTTCTACATTTAAAAAAATTGTTGATATCATTATGGAGCTTATTTAGCCTTTCACTACTTTCGCCTGCGCATCAATGAATTTGCATAACTCCTCTTTCATCTGATGCGCTTTCTTTTGTATGAATCTCTCCTGCTCTTCCTCTCCCATAATTTCCGAGTTATATGTAAGACACACAAATGCATCTGCAATCAGTCTTTTAATGTCCCGCTTCATTGCCACATTGAACTCTCGATCCATAATTATTTTCGCTGATATCAGCCCTGCTCTCGCTTCCTCAATAATCTCCGGATTCCATTTATCTGTCGTTCCTATTTTCCTGCTTATCTTAATTAACTCCTCCAGATTCTCTTCTTTTATTATCTGCATCTTTCTCACGCTCCTTTCTCGGTTGATCTCCTACACAAAAAACTACTGACTGATACATTTAATGCCGTACATATACTTGCGTACTCACCAACCTCTACACCGATATTGCTTCCAGCTTTATCCGTTCAATACGCTGTCTATCTGCTAATGCTGATAAATACGTTTTTGCCAGTGCCTTGGAGTTGTCATCCAAGGATTCCAACAAATCTGTGACTTCCTTTGTATCCGTAGCATTCATTGACTTTCTGATTTCTTCGGTATTTGCCATGTTGATTCACTCCTTCCTTTGTTGAATGTATCTACATTATAGTTGAATGTTTCAACGTTGTCAACACATTTTTGAATTTTTTGTTGACTAATTCAACAGCAGCATATATAATAATGGTAAACTAAGAGAAAGGGGTGTTAATTTTGAATGAGAGAATTAAAGTTCTTCGTGAAGAATTAGGTTTGAGTATGGAAAAGTTTGGCGGAAGAATTGGCTTGACACGCTCTGCAATCAGTAAAATCGAAAGCGGAAGCAACCCATCAGACCAAACTATCATTTCTATATGTCGTGAATTTAATGTTAATGAAGAATGGTTGCGAAATGGCAACGGCGATATGTTCTTGGATTTTACAGAAGATGAATTTACAAGAGCTGCAGCATCGCTTTCAAATGATGCTTTCGTGCGTAGTTTGATTATTGAATATTGGAAGCTGGATGATGATAGCAAAAAGCTGTTCCGTGATTTCATACATAAATTATCGGACAATATGAGGGAGCAAGAATAACTCCCGCCCCCTCTGCCGGACAGGAACTACCTGTCCCAGTGCTTATTTCAGATATTTAATGAATGTATATATCTTTATCAAGATATTCTTATCTGAAATAGCATCAATCATCTTATGTATGATTGCTTTTAATCCTTCATTGGACATCTGTTTATCCTCCCTTCCTTATATTGTGGATATTCCACAGTATAAGTTTAATTTAGGAAAATACTTACATGAGAGGAGATTTTTACAGAAAATGCTCCGTAGGATTGATTGAAATATTTGCTCACATGTAGTACAGAAAGTCATCCTTACTAAAACATATTGCGGAGGTGAATTATGGAACAAATCTATCAACTAAACACAGTCAGAAAAGCAGGAACGTGCCGGTAGATTATATGCTTATGACCGATTGATTGGATTATCAGGCATTGTCCGTGCTTATCATCACCGCTGCTCTTCCAAATCAGAGATGGCTGATTATCTCGGAGTGACAGAGGAATTTCTACTTGAAGCTTTGCAATGTTACAAAAGCAAGTATGGTACCAGCGTAAAGCTGGATAACTATATTATAATGTTCGATCCGTCTTTGGCCGTTATCGAACTATTCAAATAAGGGGGAGTTATATGAGAATTGATGCAAGCGAAATTAGTCCAAAAAGTGAAATGAAGACCGTATTATTTGCTCTGTTTTTTAACGGATTCGGTCTACACCGTTTTTATACCGGTAAATATCTTTCCGGAATATTGTACGTACTTCTCGGCAGTACCGCTACGATATTCAGAATATGTGACGCATTAGGCGTATCCTTTTCTCATTCCTTTACTATTGCTTTAATCTGTTTTTGCATTTCATATATATTGGCATTGTTTGATATATATGCCCTGTATAGTGAATCATTCACTGATGGTCAAGGTCGTTTGATTGTAAGCAAAGCAACTAAGGAAGAAAACGGTGTCTTTAGTAAAAAGGCATCAGATACACCAGGTGCTGATGTAGTTATGATAATCGCATTATTCTTTTTATATGTCGATGTCATGTATATTATATTGCCATCTTTATTTTAAACAAATGAAAACCGCCTTGGTGCTGCAACACCAAAGCGGCCTCACTATCTTATTCTCGGTAAGATATATTATCAAGACAATGTTATTATACATTCTCCGAGAACAGTTTGCAAGATGCAATCTGTATTTTTTTACCTTTTTTTCATAAACATTATTTAGGAAGGATGATGTTATGCAGACTGCAGCACTATATATCCGCGTCAGCACGGATGACCAGACCGAGTATTCGCCGGATGCACAACGCCGTGCCCTGCTCGATTATGCCAGAAAAAACAATATTCTTGTCTCAAAGGAGTTTATTTACACCGACGAGGGCATCTCCGGCCGAAGAGCCGAAAAACGTCCAGCTTTTATGGCTATGATTGCGCGTGCAAAGCAGAAGCCCCGGCCGTTTGACCTTATCCTCGTGCATAAATTTGACCGCTTTGCCCGCAGCCGCGAGGACAGCATCGTGTATAAATCCCTGCTGCGTAAAGAATGTGGTATCTCTGTAGTCAGTATCACAGAGCACATTGAGGACGATAAGTTTTCCGTTATCCTTGAGGCTATGCTTGAGGCTATGGCTGAATACTACTCTCTCAACCTCTCCGACGAGGTAAAGAAGGGTATGACAGAGAAGGCGCGCCGCGGAGAATACCAGACTTATGCCCCGTTCGGCTACCGGATGGATGCCGGTACGCTCTGTCCGATTCCGGAGAATGCAAAGATTGTCCGCAAGATGTATGAGGATTACCTCAATGGCAGCTCCCCCTTCCTGATTGCAAAGGAGCTCAACAAGCTCGGCATAAGGACGATCCGCGGAAACACGTGGGAGAATCGCACCGTCCAGTATGTTCTTCAAAATCCTGTGTACAAGGGATATGTGCGCTGGAATCCGGATGGCAGAAAGGACATGCGAAATCATAAGAACCTCATTGCAGCGAATTGCATTGTTGAAAAAGGCAATCACGAGCCGATTGTATCCGAAGAGCTTTGGCAGAACGTCAATGACAAGCTTCTTGCCTCGCATCGCCATGTGAAACGCAGGCCTGCAGAGCTTCACGCCCACTGGCTGTCCGGTATGCTCCGGTGCAGCGCATGTGGTTCTCTTCTGGCAAGCAGCGGCTCGGCCGCCGGCGGCTATCAGTGTATGCATTATTCAAAGGGCAAATGCAGCGTGTCGCACTTTATCTCCTACAATCGTGCGTCTGCTGCCGTCTGCGATGCCTTTGCGCAATTCCTCGCCGGTGCCGATTTTACCTATGAGGTCATCCGGCATTCCGATAACGATGGCACTCTTGATCTGCTTCGCGATAACCTTGCCAAGCTTTCTATCAAGGAGGAGCGCGCCCGCGATGCTTATCTCTCCGGCATCGATTCTATAGAGGACTACCGCTCCAACCGAAGCAAGCTCGATGCGGAACGCTCTAACCTGCAGGCTGCCATAGACGAGCTGTCTCTTGCCTCCAGACAGGGAGGCAGCCGGGAGGATATGCTTGCGCGAATACGCAGCGTATATGATGTGATTGTGTCCGATGCGGACAATTCGAAAAAAGAAAATGCAATCCGCTCTGTGGTGGACCACATTGTGTATGATAAAAAGACTGAAAATATGGATATTTACTTGATTTATAGCTGATTAGGGGCTACTGCAATTTGGACCTCCGGATTGTAGTAGCCCCTAATCAGCTGTATTCCTCTTTTCTTCATTATAGCAAAAGAGTTGCACCGGTGCAACTTAAGCAGTCAATTCCTTCTGCGTTTCCTCTCCGCAGGACTGCGATTTGTCCGCCGCGAGCTTCTTGAATGCCCTCAAAGCAGTTAGCGTCTTTGTTCCCCACACGCCGTCTACTACCAGCAGAGGAATCTGAAGCTTTCCTTCAATGATTGCCCGGTTGAGATTGATCTGTAGCCACATGATATCCGTCTTGGATGATCTTTTTGTTATCGTTCCATACGGCGCCGGAATGGTCTTGTCCGTGTATTCAATCTTCGGATGCTGATACCAGTGGGTCCAACCTCTTCCTGCCAGCTTCGTGATGCAAACGCCGTAGTCATATCCACGAGCTTCCACAACATATCCACCGCCAATGTACACTCCCACATGGCCTTTGTATCTGACGCATACGCCCGGCATCTCCGGAATAGTCTTGATATCCCCTTTTACCTTCGCGGCAGTAAAGGCTCCGTCTGCTGTTGTATCGTATGATGCGCCGGTTCTTGTCCTGACGAACCACTCTATAAGCCCGTGGCAATCGGTTGTCGGAATGCCAATCCACTTTTTGATTCCGCTCTTACGCTTGTCCGTAAACCATCCGGCAGGATTCCGCTTGCACAGGTCGTTGTACTTTGACTGTGTGAATTCTTTTCCGTTCGTTCCCATGATATACGGAGTTCCCAGTTTACTGATACAGAACACTGCAAGCTCACTGTTTTTCATATTCATCCACCTTCTCTCCACCGGTCTTATCCACCTTTTTCTTCAACGTCGCTATTACTTTTAATAAAAATGCCGGTATCTTAGCACCGATTCGACCTGCATTTTCCAATATTGAAAGAGCCTCGTTCAAAATGAACCACACTGTCACCAGCAGTCCGAAAAATGTTTTCATATGCACATCCACTCCAATGTATTTACCGGCATTGATTAAGAGAATATCGACAAGTATTGCAACACATACCGTTACTATGTACGAAAATTTCTTCATCAATCCAATCAATCCCTTTTTGCTTGACCATCCCTTGTCCGGATCATCCGGATGCTCAATAGCCTCCTTTGCGCTTGCCATCATTCCGGATACGAAATCCAGCACCATCATTGCCGAAAAAATCATAAGCACTGGGAATAAGATTCCGAGCTTGTCACTCGCAAATGCCGCGATTGCTGATATTGCACCCTGTACCAAATAAATCTGTTCTTTCTTCATCTTTCCATCCTCCTGTTGATTAAATTAATTCTGTATCTTATAAATACATCAAGCGGGCAACGATATGGTCACCAGAATTAGAAGCAGCATCATTCACACGAAGTGTAAAAGCACCCGCAGTAGAAGCATCAGGCCAACGACCGCCGAATAGAGCGACACAAGAAGCACACAAAGTAGCATAACCACAAAAATATGTGGAATATGAACCATTGACTTCTTTTGCCAAAAATCCAGTCTTGGTTGTTCCCTGTGGCTTACTCATGTAATTACCAATATTTGCAGTTGCACCTTGACCGTTGTCTGTATATCCTGAACCGCTGTCATTGAAATTGTCATTACCTGTAAGGATGTTTCTTGTACTGTTGGTCACACAACCATCAATCCATTCCCAAATATTTCCCCAAAAATCTTCAAGACCAAAGCACTTCACATGATGATTTTGGTCAGTCATGTAAGAAGGATTTGTTGCTTTGATAAGTTCGCAATCCATTCCCCAAGTTTCTGTTCCACCAGTTGCTATTGCTGCGGTGTGACTTGACAGAACATATCCATAACCAACGGTTGTCTGTGAATTCAGGTTCTTATATTTCAAAATATACATGCACTGTCTGAATGTAAGCTGATAGAATCCACTCTGTTCATATCCACTTCCGTTTGCCTGTGCCCGTGTTCTGAATGTTCCAATGGTCTGTGATGCAGTAGGTGTTTTTCCTGACAATGAACGCAACTTTGAAGATGCAACATATCCTTTATATGCACCAAGATAGAATACATCTTTCGCTGTTGAACCCCTTGTGTGCGCATTATATTCAAAATCAGGATTGTTTGGATCGTTTGTCATTTTAATAGTTAAGTTGTTTCCTACTGTGTTGATACTTAATCCTCTTCTTGGGAATGCAATCATTACATCACCAGCATCTCCTGATGTTATGTCAGCAGTATTCCCATCTTCAAACTGTGCAAAATTATCACGATTCAGTTTTCCAACTTCTGCACCATCTTTGAACAATACTGGATAATGACCAAAGAACTCATCCCAAGCAGAATCACCTGCTGTCATTTCAACAGCATCATCATCATAAGTGACGCATGTTGCAGGATTACTGTTGGAAAGGTCAATTATTGCAGTCATAACCTTCACCTTAAATACTGTTATTTCTGAAGTATCGCTCTTAATTGTTTGTGTAACAGATGAATTTGTTAATTCACTTGTAAATACATATGTTTCTCCTACTTTCAATGGAATTATCGCGAATCCATTTGTATCGCAAACGTATTCATTTCCGTCACTACAGTAAATTGTATCTTGATAACAACTTTTCACGGTCACATCAATCCACTCTTCTTTTGTTCCGCCTTTTCCTGTAGGCAACCACGATATCACCGGCATAGATACCTCCTTTCTTTAAGCAGGGCAGATTTCTCTGCCCAATTGATATGTATTACTCTGTTACTTTCCCTTCTACTTCAAGCTCGGTCAATCCGAGATATTTATCATGCTCTTCCAGAGTAATCTCCTCTGCGGCAAGCATATCATCGAATGCTTTCTTTACCTTTGCCTTGTACAAGGACGGAACATCGTTGATGTTTTGATACTTCTCATCGCCCTCCATGATGGCTACGACATACTTCTTTGTGATTGCGCTCATTTTTACACTTGTATTCATATTAAATTCCCTCACTTTCTGCACTGATTAATTCTACTAACTCCATTATCGCATCACTGTTCTCTGATACTATCTCGACCAACTCCATTATTGCGTCATTGTTATCCTCGATGCTCTGCGAGTTTTCGTTACCTTTCTTGTCCGAATTGTCGCAGCGTACAGAGAGCATTTCGCTCAGACGCTTCATGGATTTGTTTGTGCTGTTTGCTAAATCTGCAATAGCCTGTGCTGTTGATTTGTTCATATAGTCACCTCCTATTCAAGCCAAATTCTTAAGATTGTTGCTGACGTTGATGTATGTTTAGTGCTTGCACCATCATCAAAACCAATATAAGGATAACCATTAGAAGCTGAAACTTCTAATATACCATTACCATCTTGTTCAATGAAATAATCTGTTATAACTCTTCCACTTGGAACGTTCTGAAGTATCCCATACATAAATCTCAATGATATAATATTACTTAAACCTACAAGTGAATAATCAAAACATACTTTGGAATAATCACTTAAATTTATTGAATCATTGGTGTAAATTCCCAACGATGTAAATTTTGCCGCTGTGTTTCCGGTAGGATTTGTACTGTTAATAGTTATTGAATTAACATTTTTGGAATATGTTTGCGTTGTGGAATTAGTATTTGGATTGTACTGATGTATAGAAATATTGTTTTCTAAGTAACCATACTAATACAACGCATCATCCGGCATCACCTTAATGCTTTCTGTATCGCTCGCAATCGTTAATGTCTTTTCGTATCCGCTCACTCCTCCGACCAGCGTGTAAGAATGTCCAATATTCAGCACTGCTACACCTTCCCCGTTTGCATCGGTAGTGCATATCTCATGCCCGTCAGAAGTGATTGTCTCAAGAGCAGCACCGTAAATTGTTACCATCACTGAAGGCTCTTCTTTTTCTGTTGCGCCTCTTGGCAATTTACTTATCACCGCCATTTCAATCACCCCTCACTATTACCGTCATTTGCAAATCTACAGACGGAATCTCGCCCCAGGCGTATAGGGTGAGGCTGCCTTCGCTCTGCGCAGCATTGAGAATCTGTGCTGTCTGATATCCCTCAATCTGTTCCACTGTTACATCCGCAGGAAGAACCAGCTCTACGTTTTTGTCTGCTGTTACTCCGGTAACCGAAATAGTGTTGCTGTACGGAGCAGCTTCACCGCTCCAACCACTGGTCGGAATGGTTACTTCGTGTGATGTGGATTTGTTCGCTTTTCCTTTCTGCAGGTTTTCCGCAGAAATTCTTCTTGTTCCGTCTGCCGTTTCAATAATTATGTCATCCGTGTTAGCCGCTTCATTCACTTCCTGTAAATCTCTTATTCCTCTCATTACATCACGCTCCTTGTCACAATATCTGCATCTCCAGTGTTACTCCGATTTGTTCGTTGTCGCTGGTCACTATATACTCCTTGTTATCATCTACCAATGTTGTCAAAACGGTAATCACTCCTCTTTCATCGGCTGTCGCTAACAGCTTTTCTATGTCAAATGATGCCCCTGCTGCTCCGGCATTTGTCCTTCCGATCATGCTACCACTCCTTTGATACAATACACTGTTGGCACAACGATATCTGTATCCGGTATTTCTGATGCATATACCGTTACCGTTTCATCTCCCGATAATGATACCGGCGCAAATAATCCTGTATCACTTACATTAAATATGACATTAGGGATGTATTCTCCTGTCACACCTTTTATTTGAATAATTGCTTTGTATGGATATCCAACGTATGTGTTGTCTACTACAAATTCCGTTGTTTTCAAGATGATTCCATGTTTTTCGATTATGCATTTTCTGATTTTATCAATATCCTCTTCTGTAATTTGGTCAATCACTTCTTTATTTTCGTGACCATGTCTTTCCAAATATGCACTATCCCAATCTCTCAGATCTTCTGCCGTTATCTGGTCCAGAACTTCTTTGTTCTCATGAGTGTGCGAGCTTCCACCCGGTGTCAGTCCTTCTAAATCCTTTTTTGTTGCATATAACTCCGGCTCTTTTCCACCAAATTTGTTTGCGTCCTCTGCTTTTTTTACCGTCACTGTGCCATCAATTATTTTTTCCAAATCATCACTGTTTTTTTTGATAGCCTCGGTAATCACTTTATTTTGCACAGGATTTTCTGATTCAAGCGACAATTCTGAATCAACAATTACCGTCGAACCGCCTCCTGAAATAAGCAGCTGCCAATACCGTCCATTTGCCGGAGTCTGTCCTGTACATTTCTCTCGACATACCCATGATGACCCATTGTAAAAAACCATATTCAATGGATCATATTCTTCTGATGCGCTGTATACTCCTCTTGCTATCAACGCTCCTGTTCCCTCAAACGCATTCTCATAATATTCAAGAGTCTCTTCGAACTCATTCGACATTCGCTCCAGCTGATCTGAATATCCTCCTGTCCCTGCTCCAATGCCTTCTAGTGTATCCGATGTGACCTCAAAGACAAATGTACATGTAGATATCCGTTTTTCTCCTTCATAAAATTTGATATCTGCCACGACTTTTCCTAATATGGCTAGCTCGTTACCAAGAAGCTGATACCGGTATGTACCACTTTCTTCTGTGATGTCGCTTTCCACAGACGTTCCGTTACTCCTCTTAAACACAATCTTTGCTGTTGTGTTCGATGTGTCAAGCTCTTCAATAAACAGATTGAATGTGCTTCCCTTATCTCCCCTGGCAAATTTTATACCCGTATCAATCACCTTCGCGCGATTCGGATTGAGCCTAATGTTATATTCATTTGTCATAAAAGCTCCTTTCCAGCTGCTCAACTCTCCCAATCAGCTCTTGTATGATTTTTGTCTGAATCGCTATAAATTCTTCATATCGCAATCCATACTCCCCATTTTCCTGAATCACAAGACCGCCAAATTCATCCGCCCTAATATCACTGTCAGAAAGTGCTTTCTCCACTTCCTGCGCTATGAATCCTGAGTGAATCCTTCCGCTTGTTCCGTCCTTATACTTGAATGTCACCGGCCGTAATCTTTTGAAAAACTCAATATACTTTGCTGAAATATTCTTGATTGACTTCTTTTTTCTTCGATCTGATGTCGATACTGCTGTTCCGTTTATATAGACATTCTTCGCACGAACTTCTTTAAACTGCATTCCGCTGCTGCCGAGCGCTATGTTACTCGAATTCGGCATCAGTATTCCCGAGTTATTAAGCTCAAGTTGATACGTTGGACTTACTGCAGTATTTTTCAAAATGCTGTGTTTGTGGTCTGAAGATGCATATTCACTATGCGTGTGCTGTTTTAGTGAATAATTTGGGTGTGTGTGACTTTGTGCAGCATATACTCCATCATGATTGTGATTAACCTCTGCATATTTTACTGCAACCGCCGTAGCAACCGCGGCTCCGATGATAACATATGTATTTCCCTGTTTAATCAAGAGAACCTTGTCACCCACCTTCGGAACATACCCGTCGATGTATGTGTATGTTTTTCCTGATTCTGCAGTCTCTCCATAGAATGTTACCTTCGCTCGTTTATCGGTTGTCAGGCTAGTCACTTCCGCCAGCCTTACCAGCTCGTCTGCGGTTCGTTGTGCTTCTCTGACCTGTTCTTCCGCATTCTGATAAAATCCCATCAGATACTCACCGTCCTTTTGCATGTGTGCCTCATGGTTCCACCTACCTCCAGATTCATATTCCATGCCGTTTCAATATACTTCCCTGATACCCCGAGCTCTTTATTCTCGATATAAAGACAGTCCATATATTCATGATGCGGCATAAGAGCCGTTTCAAAATACAGTTGCTGATATACCTTCTTTTTAGCAGCTATTCGCTGCACGTATGCATCTAACGTGTCCTGATTTGCTATGTCGTTTACTGCCTGTGCATCTACGATTGTTCTTCCACGGCTTACTGTCGATAGTTTGCTTGCAGGATCATCATTGATTGCCACCGATATCATCCTTCCGCGCTCAACGTTCTCCAGATATCTTACAATCTTATTCGGTGCCGAGAAGATATCCAATGATTCTTCCGCGTTCGGCAATACAATGCTTCTCTTATCCGTCACATAGTATTCTTCAACACAGCGGCTTTCCGGCGCCTGATATGCTGACACCCTGACACATCCATTTACATCAACATACACATCATTGTAGTTGATAGCCTTAACCAGACGATTTACGGCATCCAGCTTGCTTGTCCCGACTTCAAATTCAATATCCGTCTGCAAGGTCAGCTGAGAGGATTCCACATTGTAATTTGATATTCCGGCGGATGATATGACTTTTTTTATAGCATTCGTGTAATATTCCCCGGCGCGTACTATGTGCCTCGCGGTAAATTTATCATCCCTCAGAATCACCGTTTTGTCATAACAATCTATATTTCTGCTTACTCCGATTCCACCTGCCCGTTCCGGTGAATCCATCAGATATACCCCAAGCGGATATTCCACCCATCCTCTTCCCACCTTCACTCTCATATACGGCTTGATACGGTCGTTAAGAAAATCAATATCCGATACCTCTTTGATTTTAAAAGACGCAACTCTCTTTATCTCCGTTGATGAATTAAAATCAATTGAACCTGTTGCCGATACGCATCCCATCGGATGTTCGTACCGGTCGAGCATTTCATACCGGAAACCTATGGTTCGGTTTCCGGTTAGGACCCGCTTCATTTCTTCATGGCTGTATACGCCTGCTGCCAGACTATTCATTCAGCATCACCTCATCTTCATGAATTCGTGTCACTTCAATGTCTGCAATATAACCTCTGTTCATGTATCGCTTGATTGAGAGGTCTGAAACGATACACAAAAATGTGTTCCCTTTGTCGTCCCGATACCATGCTGCTTCGTCATTGATCTTTTTCATGGTCTCGTAATCCTCGACGCTCAGATAGACATTTCTGTGAATCTTTTGGCTCCTGAATTCACCTGTCTCTAAAACAGGGTATTCACGCCCTACATATTGTATCAGCTCTCTATTGGTGGACCTTTCCTCCGTATAACTCAAAAATTGATTTTCCGATTTATCACAATACAATACTTCCGTTCCTGTTCTTAGTTCAAAACCCTCAAATTCTACCATACCTGACTTTGTCGCAGAATCGCTATACCCTTCTTTATAGGCTCTTGCCTTATAGGTATATTCCTTTCCACTTACCACCGTGGAATCTGTGTAATGTGACTCATTCTCATCCAGCACAGCAATCACCTTATCATTCCTTATGATAGCTACCTTCGTTCCATCGTGAGTGATATCCAATTGAATATCCCTTCCATCCTGCCGCAATATGATTCCCGGCAGTTCAGGCTGCACAGCGCTGATAGCAAATGTTTTTGATGTCTCATCACTCCACAGCTCGATGCTGTTTTTTGTCCGTAACCTGACGGTGTATGATCCATTCACTAAAAATAGATTTGGCTTGTACTGCATTTTTCCTGAATATACGGTTTCATGCAGAATATCCACTTCCCCGGAAGATATCGTAATCTCATATGCACACTGATCCGATGCATTCCACTCAATCGCAGGCAATGCTTTGTTCTCTATTTTAGTGATAACCGGAATTGCCGGCTTTCCAATCACCTCAAATTTTGCGTAGGCATAATCACTGGTTTCACCGATGTTATTCGTCACCTTGATACGCCACTCAATAGTTCCCTGCTGGAACATAACATCGCATAAATAACTCTGCGCCTCCTGTGTAAGCGTAATCACATTCCACGTTCCTGTCCCACTTCTCCACTCAAGCGTCGCTCCTGCCTGCGTTGCCGCGGTTGCCGAGTTATACACCCATGAGAACAATACTTTCTCTCCCTCACGAACATATACTCCATCCGGATAGCTTATTGTCGGCGGAATCTGTGCAATGTCCTCGTATGTAACATCGAGATATGCTGCATATCCTCCGCCTCTTCCTCCCACATACAGATTTGGGTATGCTTCATTACTGGTTGGAGCTCCTGCGCTTATGAATATCGAGAATACTCCGTTCGTGACATTGTTCGTGTAAATGTCGGTAACGTCCTCATTGAACCAGTTCCCGATTATACTTCCGCGCTTATCCGCCATTTTCCGCTCACCAAGCGTTCCCATAGCAGCAACGTTGTTAAACGTCACAGACCCTGCACTGTTTGTTGTGATATACGGCGTAAAATACACCACTGTGCTCAGCCCAAGTCCAGCTGTCGTATCGCTGCCAATGTAATAATACAACGTAACCTTCGTTATCTTTTTATAGAGCAGTATATCCGGAATCGCAAACTGTAATAAAGCGTTCTGATAAGAGCTATTCCCTATGTCATCACTTCCGGCTACGCTTGTTATGAGCTTTGCTGCACTTGAATGGTCCGTTGACGGGCTTTCACGTGATATAAACGTATTCGCGCTACAATTTACTGTCTGCCTGCTCATTTCGTTCCCCTCCTTATCGCTACTTTCTGCTGTTTTGCAAGCTCCACTACCCTGTTGAAATCATCCACATTCTTTGCATCGATGGTGACATAAAATGTGTTGTATTCCGCTACCTTACCTTCTCCTGCAGGCTGAATCTTTGTTCCGCGCGGAAGAGTTACAAGCTCAGGACCAGCCTCTCCCACCCAGGTACGCCCTCCGGCAAAGTTTGTGGTGCCGGATGCATGGTTTGACGTTCTATACACATTTTGCTGTGCATTGGATACATTTTTAGCTACATCATTAGTCTGCTTATTAACATTCTCCATGGTTTCATTAAGTTCATTTTGCTTGCTTAATAAAAAAGCTATAACTGCAGCAAGAGCTATCATCACTGCTACTACTGTCAGAACTATTCCAACCGTAGTTTTGCTTACTGCTCCAAATGCTGCCTGAACAATTGTAAGTGTGCTCATTCCAACTTTAATTTGTGTTATCACTTTTAAAATCAATACTGCACTCGCAACGAACATACCAAACACCATTATTGTTTTGAGCACCGGCGCTGGAATACTCGATATGAGCTCTGCGAGTTTCGTTAACACTGGTAAAAGTAGCTCACCCAAACTATTCTTTAGTGCTTCAGATATCTGCTTCCACTTATCCATCGCATCATTGAATGCTCCTGCATTCTGCAACGTTTCTCCTCCGATGATTACTCCCATGTTTTCAGCTTCAATACCGAGCTCCTTAAGACGTTTGCTTCCTGCCTCGATCAAGGGATTTAACTCCTTTGCTGACTTTCCAAATAACTGCATTGCCAGTGCATCCCGCTCTGTCTCATTCTTTACTTTTCCAAGCCTGTCAATGGATTCGTAAAACACTTCATTGGCATCTCTTAGCTCTCCTCTGGAATCTTTAATACGGATTCCCAGCTTTCGAAATGCCTCATTCAAAGTGTTATTCCCGTTTCTTGCCTGATTCATGTTTTGCGTGAGTTTTGTTATGGACCCGGTCATCGTCTCAAGAGAAACATCCACAAAGTTTGAAGCATATTCCAGCTTTTGAAGCTCATCCGTGCTTAATCCTGTGACCGATGCCATTGTAAGCATATCATCCGCATATTTTGCGAGCTCTACCGAACACCCTACCAGTCCCGATATCATAGCACCGATTCCAAGCACCGCATTACCAACACCAGCGGATACTCCATCGAATTTTTGTGCCAACTTTTCCAATGCAGGGCTTACCTTAATGCCCAGATCACTGGCAAGGTCTCTGATCTCATCTCCGAAGCTTTTTGTCGACTTGTTCGCTTTCTCAATCTCATCATCCGCCTCTTTCAGCTGTCCTGTCAGCTTTTCAAGAGATGTCCTTTCCTGCAACAGCCTCTTGTCAAGTGCATCAATCTGCTTTTCGGATGCCTGTTGAGAAGTCAGCGCCTCATCATATGCCTTTTTCGCGGCTTCTACCTTCTGTCGCTGCAGCTCTATCTTTTGCCGCAGATAATCCTGCTTTACACCGAGGTTATCTGTCTCGGTGCCGTAATTTTTCACCCGCTCCTGAGCCAGTTTAAATTCTGCATCGAGTAATCCCATCTTTCGATTTACCTCAGATACCCCGCCTGTGAAGTCGGTATAATCCAATCCAAGATATATCGTGCGTTTGTTTTTTGTGCTCATTATACCAACCCCTTAATATCACTGAATTTACGCACAGTCCCATTATCACCATTGATTGCGCCTGCGATTTTTTCCTGTTCCTTCTGCCATAGGTTAATCATTGCGAGCACCTTTCCTATAGACGATGTAAAATACTCCTGCTCACCTCTTCCGAGTTTGACACAAAAAAGGTAATAGAGCATATCAAAATCTATTTGTATTTCGCCAGGAACTGTGCCAGAATTTTTTTTGTATACTCTTCGTTTCCTCCCTTTCCGAAGGATTCCGTAAACTCCTCAATGATTGCGTTTATAGTCTCAATGCTCATCTGGCATACCAACTCACGCGCCTTTTCCTTTGTCATCCCTTCATTCTTACCGACTGCTCCGGCATAAAGAATGGATGCACACATCTCGCTCGGGCTCTTTTTTAATGCAGCTCCAAGGTCTCCCTCCGTCTCCTGAAGTGTCATCAATGCCTCAACATCAAATCTGAGAATAATACTCTCCCCGCCGTTAAACCTTAATTCCACCTCTGATACCGGTTTGCATTCAATAACTTTTCTCATGATTCCTCCTTATGCTCCAAGCTCGTCCGGATCGTTTGCAAATTCTTCCGATTTTGTGAAATCCTCATTCGCAGTATCAGCCAATCTCAAAACCTTCTTATCTTTCTCCCTCTGTGTGAAATTGATAGTAAGCTCGTCCGTTGAAAAGTTGATGTTATTCTCTGTCTGTTTGCCCGCCAACCCGATAGGCTGTGCTTCGCCGCAAAGCAGCCACAGTTGCTCCTTTGTTCCGTCATCAGCTTCCGTTTCTGCGTAAAACGCAATCTTCGGTGCCTGATCGTCCGTCGTAACATCCAAGATTCCGTTTGTAATCTTTGCACCAGTCATCTTTGCGCGAACCTGAATCGGTATCTTATTCAATCCAACCTTCAGCGTTGCTCCTGTTACTTTGGACTGGTCGCTTTTCTTTACCCCGTCACCGTAGAGTGTACCGGTAGCCAGCGTAAGTGCGAGATCAATACTCATCAACCCCGGCAAATCCATAGCCGTATCCAGCGCATAATCTGTCTTTGTGTTTGTCATAACCAAGGCTACTTTTGCATTCTGCACGTTAATTCTATTTCCCATTATGCTCCTCCTTCTTTTTGCTGAAATTCAGCGTTGCCCTATATTTTTTCGCTGTAATGTCGTAATATCGCTCACACGTAGGATGCGTATACCCGGCATTTACGATCTCCGGCACCAGCACCTTTACCGCATTGTCTCTTTTGATGCGCTCTTTGTACCATAAATCCAGAGCTACATAGCTTATGACAGCCTGTGCCTTTCCATCTCCAAAAAGCTCTGGGTTATCCTGATAGACTTGCACTTCTGCCGATGGATATGTGATTGTATCCGCATCAATATAGCATGGTATGTCCAGAACGCTCTCAACGATATTCTTTAACTCATCCTCCACCTGCTACCTCCCGAATCAATTCATCAATCAGTGATTCTACCTGTGCTTCCGATTTATTCAGAGCCTTTTCAATGAAATGTATCCCTTGGGTCCGTCTTTGCCCGTCCGAATCCCTTGTACCATCATTTACCAGGTGCCATTTGTATCCGGTCTTTTTCCCGCCATTTATTATGACATGCGCGACACCGTTTTTCGAACCGGTTTTCACCTTGATATCCTCTTTCATGTGCACATACGGATGATTCCCTTTATAGTCTCCTCTTCCTCCCGGATCTGACTTAGGCAGGCTGATTGCAATGTTATCGGCTATAATTCCTCCTATTTTTTTCATTACCTTCTTTTCCTCTTTCTCAATCAGTACCGGCATTCTGGAAATTTCCTTCATGATATCCACAAATACTTCATCGCCATCCTCACCCTGAGATAACGTAGCTTTCATTGAATCACCCCACACTTAACTCCATGGAATCTTCTCCCTGCTTCTGATATGAGCGAATGACCGTATATGTCTTTCCTCTATACTCGACTTCCGACACTTCATTCTTCTCCGTGGCTGCGAGTTCAAAATCCAACGGATCGATGTCAAAAACCAATTTCGGAGAAAGCCCTGCCTGAAAGCTTGTATAGAATTCCGACCTCGCCACCGATTTCTTTTCAGCGAATACATTTGTTTTCTTGTAATCCACTGTTGCACCGGTGCAACTTTTCGCCATCAAAGTGATAAGCTCATTCCTCATAATTCCTCCTACTTATAGTCGCTGCTCAGTGACATCGCGTCCCGCGTAGACTCATACGCTGCTCTGTAACGTTCCGCGGCTCCCTCGAAGTTAAATTGCCATCTCGCATACAGTTTTTGACATGATATAACTAAACCATCCGTCTCGATTTTATCGAGTATGTTTCCGTCTGCGTCATAAACGCGAATGCCTACGCGTGCCATATCTCTATAGCACGCGTCAATGCAATCTTCAATTTCCTCATTTAGCTGATCTGCTGATACCCGCAGCGCAAGCTTAATTTTTCCAATCATACCCCTATTCCCCCTGCGCTGTTAAAAAGCTTTCGATTAAAGCGGCCTTCGTACTTCCGCTGACACTATAGCCGAGCTCTGCAGCAAGAACTCTGATTTCTGCCATAGTCATAGCAGTAAGCTCTTGCTGCGAGTATTGATGATTTGTGTCAGCGTTTAGGAGTTTTTTACTACGACAGGAACATAGGAGTTCTTGTCAACCACCTTACCGTCTGCCAGCATGATAGCCTTTGTGCATTCATCATCCGTCTCATTGTCGGTGAATTTCGACACCGTTACATTCATGTTCGTGTTCAGCATGTAATCAGCGAAACGGAACATGAAAGCAACCGTAGTATCTTCAGATACCGTCTTTGCAAATGCCGGCACATCTTCAGAGAACTCAACATGGCGCCCAAGAATAGTGTATTCCGGCTTTCCGTTCAGTCCTGCATTAACCCTTGCAATCGGCTGTCCTGTGCTGTCAACCATACCTACAATCTGATTCATGAATGTAGCTTTTCTCATGCACCATTCAGCATCGTCATATGCCGCAGGTAATAACCCCTCTGCTGCACACAAGTCTGCATATGTAATGTTGTTACCCTCTGTAATCTCCACCTTCTGACCGGATACCGGTTCCGTCTTAATAATACCTTCCGGCTGATTGCCTTCCGCTCCATTTCCTGCAATAATGGCTGTTTCAATCGCTTTTACCATAGCCTCCGCAATGTTGTTCGCAATAGTACGCTCAAACACCTCCAGCGTTACCACTTCAACTGTGAGGGAAACCGCAATCACCATTTTCAACTTGTAATAATTGAAGGTAACCGATCCGGTAACCTTTTTCTGCTTGTCTACTGTTCCTCTTTCTGTCACCCAAGAAGCCGTCGGCTTTGCTGCAGATGTCGGCACGGATACACCGCCCTTATAAAACGTTCTGGTAACCTTGTTCAGAATGTTCCCGGTCTTCTCCATCTTCTCAACAATTCTGTCAATGATGGTATTCGGAATTACCGTGGCAACATCAGCTGTAGTGGTCTGCTGGTCCTGATTCTGCATGCGAATCGGTGTTCCATTCAGGACATAATTCATAAACTGTGTTCTGTATTCCAGATCACTCTCATCCACGGATACACCTGCTGCCAGTCTCTCCGCCGCCGCATTCGAAAGAGGTACCCTTACCGCACCCTTGAGAGCATTGATATCAGCCTGTCGCTGTGCATGCTCTTCCCACGCTGCGTCCATGTCCTCAATGTACTTTACCTTTTCCTCATAATCCTCTGCGCCATTGGTAAGCGCCTGCTCTGCTGCTACAATAGCCGCATCTCTCTGGTTCTTGTAGTCCTCGTAATTCTTGAACTTAAACATGTCTGATTTCTCCTTTCAGCTTTAAAAGATTTAGTTTTCTCTGCATCACCGTACCCGGATTTTTTACAGAATTACGGATTTTGTTCTTAACCTCGTCGCTCAATATCTTTGCTACGGAGTTATGTATTGTGATCGGCTTTGAACCAAACAAGCCGTTATCACCGATGATTTCATCGATAAATCCCATTTCCTTTGCCATTTCAGCATCCATCCACGTCTCTTTATTCATGAGATTAAGCAAATCCGCTTCACTCATTCCTGTTTTCACCCGGTAAATGTTGCTGATGGCTTTGTTCGCATTTCGAAGCACATCCGATGTATGATCCATCTCGTTGTAATCTCCGTACGCACTGCAGGATACGTTATGTATCATGTACTGTGCTCCTGGCGTTGCCCTGACCTTTTTCCCCGCGCAGCAGATGATAGTTGCTGCTGATGCTGCAAATCCCGTAATGTCCACCGTACAACCACCCGGATAACCGGAAAGAAGATAATAAATCTCATTTCCGGCAAATACATCTCCTCCTCCGGAATTCACCATCACCTTAACCGCCTCTCCCTTTGCATCGGCTAATGCTTTTTTGACTTTTTTCGGACATGTATTTTCGATTTCAAAATAATCGTATATCCATGCATCGTCATTGCTCACAATAGTTCCTTTCACTTCAATATCCACTTATTCCACCTCCTTCTCTCTTTCTTCAAGCTTTCCTGTATCCTTTCGAAGCAGGACTTTATCCCCACCTTCAATCGGTGCCAGCCCGAGATACTCTCTTACTTCATTCGGCGTCATTATCGCCCTGTCTACGAATGACACAAGGTTAAGCTTCGTCGACATTGATGCGAAGGTAAGGCTTGCCGATTCAAATACAATCTTATTCCCCACTCCGCGCTCTCTTCTTGTGAAAAGCTTTCTGGTATACTCTCCTGCCATCTGCTCAATCACCGGTTCAATCGATGCCTCATAATATGAAATCCACTCATCCTCCGTATAATGTGATGTTACAATCTTCTCGTTTGTGTTAAAGAATGCGTATACTCGCTGTACCTGACGGTCTCCCTGTAATGCATTCGGGACAAAATCATACGGCTTTATCTGTATAGCCTCCGCTTTCGAATCCACCGCTGCTACTCCCATAGCATTATTGCTCGTGATATCCAGATAATTTTCTGCAAATTCATTCGCTTTGATTCTCAAGTCTTCGTCACGCATTGATGATGTAAATTTCAAAAGCCATTTGACAACCGAACTGTTTTTTATAGCATTCACAATGGACTGGTCTATCGTTGATATCGTGTTCATCAGTCCGGCTAACGTTTTTTGCGGATTATCTCCAAATACGTCGTTGAAAAAGAAATCATCCCGGATATGAATTATTTCATCGTATGCAAACTCTGACCATTTACCGTTCTGGTATGTAAATTTCAGATAAAGCTTTCCTGATTCGTCATACTTTGTCATAACCGATGTGCATGGAATCGGATACAATCCCACCGGCACTCCATTTGCATCTCTTATAATCAGGATAAATGCGTTCCCGTTTAGCTGGAGCTGATTAGCGACTTTTTCCTGCAGCATTTGTCCTGTCATGAGCTCATTCGGCTCTTCCAAAAGAAATCTCATGTTCACGCTCGGAAAAACTGCCAGACTGGTGACTCCATCTTTGATTTCTTTACGTATGTGCTTTGCAACCGCTTTACCGATAGCTTTTGTTTTCGGCTTTATGCACGCTCTAACGATATCCGACTGGTACAATTTACCGTTCCACGAATAAAATCCGTTTCCGTTATCCACAACCATTTTGAATATCGCACTCTCTTTTTTTCCAAATAGCTTCCACTTCACTTTTCTCCCCCTCTCAGATTAACGACATGTATTCTTCCAAGTTATTCTCCATGCACACATACGCATCCAGCAATCCGGCCATACCGTCAATTCTTCTGGTCCCTAAATTTCCTTTTGCCGGCTGGATGTTATCGTTTTTATCCCGGTCTACCGATGTGTTTGTTAGACACCATTTCGTGATTGGGTTGTTGTTATAATTTATCAGTTTCTTTTCAAGGTCGGCTCCAAGTGATTTCATCGGGCTTGACAATGTTTTTTTACCCTGAATGACCGGCTCCATGACCGACTTTCCAAATTCGTTTTCCATTTCCTCCACAAAATACGTCGCAGACCAGCTGTCATACCCAGCCTTAAAAAGATAAATGTCAAGCTCGTCCTGAACTTCCTTAAACCATTCAGTCACATATTTGTAATGAACCTTGTTTCCCGGTGACAATCTGAGATATCCTTGCTCATGCCACAAATCATATGGTATCTTATCCTCCCGTACCTTTTTCTCCAAAAGGTCTTCCGGCAACCAATACATCGCAAGTGCATAAATATGTGAATCATCCGGAATCTTAAAGATGACTGTCGCGTTCGTTAAATCTGTCGTCGATGACAGGTCGACGCCACCAATACCGTAACGCGGTTTCAATTCTTTTACATCAAATGTCGCTGTGTTGTTGAGCTGCTCAAAAGTCAACCATGCCTCGGTACTGGTCTCCCGTATGTTGAACTCTTTACATACAAGATTTTTCACCAGCGCCGGATTTTCCATCGCCTTTTTTACCTTCGCTCTGAGTTGTTCCAGCTTCTTTATAGTTCCGAGCCCCGGATTTGCTTTTTTCCAACAAGTCTCATCCGTCCACTCTTTTCTTGCATCCAATTCGTAGACAAACGCCAATAAATGAGGATCCTTATATCCATTTTCATCAAACAGTCCATTGATTACTCTCTCTGCCTCGTCATATTTTTGATCGTAAATATCTTCTCTTACCGTTCCTGCTGTCGATGTGATAAATATCAGAGGCTGGTTTCTTGCCGTTGTTCCGTCCGCGATAATGTCATACAGGGCCTTACCGTTTTTCCACTGGTGTATCTCGTCCAGCAGCGCTCCGTGCACATTGAGTCCATCCAGAGTGTCTGAATCAGAGGCAAGAGGCTTGAAAGTTCCGTCGTTGAATAACTCACTCGACAGCTCCGCCACCAACGTCTTTATCCTTCTTAGCAACGTCGGACTCTTGCGCACCATGCGCTTTGCTTCTGTCCAGATAATCTTTGCCTGATCCTTTTTTGTAGCTACTGCGTATACTTCCGGTCCCGGCTCTCCGTCTCCAATCTGCAGATACAATCCTACGATAGATGCCAGTAAAGACTTACCGTTTTTCTTGCCCACAATCAGAATAGCTTCTCGGCACATCCGATTCCCATTGATATCAATAAATCCAAATATCGATGATAACAAAGCTTTTTCCCAAAGCTCCAAGCGTACAAGCTTTCCGGCACCTGCACCTTTTGACAATTTGCAGTAGTTCTCTGCAAACTCCAAAATGTGATTTGCTCTCTTGGAAGAGTAGAAATACTCCCCCGGATGCTCTATCAAATGTGCAAGGTACTTATATTGCTGGTAAACCTTCCGAGAAACTACTTCCTCACCATTCTCAATCTTCTGCCAATATTCCAATACCGGATTATAGTCGATTGGATACTTTGTTTTCTTTCTAACATGATTTTTTTTGTCTATACGTCCTCACGCCCTTCGACAAAATCGTCAAAATCATCTTCCGGTACCGTTGGCTTAATCTTTTCTGTTTTCGGAAGGCAATCAACAAGGATCTTCATGGCCTGCGTACATTTTTGACTGAGCTGCAAATAGAGCTGCGCATCCGGACTTTGCTTTGTCCCGAATTGGTTCTCTCCGTTCTTATAGGTGCATGTGGTACCGTTACGAACGATATTCTCTCGCAAATCCTGCATCGTTATCGTCATGAAAGCGACATCATCTATCGTAGTAAACACCAGCTTTTTCTTGTTCTCATCAATATTCTTGAAAAGCTTTTTTAACCTGGCTATCTCTTTGTTTATCCTCTTTTGTTTTTCCAGATAATTGGCCGCAGAGTCTCTTTTTTCCTCTCGTTCAATCTCCTCTTGAATCTCTTCTGGATCCCCTACATACCTTTTCATACCACACCCCCCTTATGCGCGACCTGTGTATTACGTCAATC